>CABUCP010000007.1 GCA_902490055.1 uncultured Klebsiella sp.
ACAAAAGGGCGTAAAAGCAAAAAACGGGCTGACCCGGCTATTTACCCGTTACTGGGCGTCGCGAGCCCGCAGGCGCGTTTATCTGCCCAGCAGGTGGCAGAACGCTGCGTCATGATGATGCTCAACGAGGCGGCGCGCTGTTTTGATGAGCACATTGTGCGTAGCGCGCGCGATGGCGACATTGGCGCCGTCTTTGGCATTGGTTTTCCGCCGTTCCTCGGCGGCCCGTTCCGCTATATGGATAGCCTCGGCGCGGGTGAAGTCGCCGCAATTTTGCAGCGCCTGGCCGCACAGTACGGCCCGCGTTTTTCCCCGTGCGACACGTTATTGCGCATGGCCGAGCAGGGGGCAACCTTTTGGCCCACTGATGAACGGACGACCTAAGTTGTGGTCAAAGAAGGTAAATCCAACGTTGAATGGCGCTGTCGATTGGCTGTTTTGTAAACAAAGATTGACTATACTTACGCCATTGAGGTAAAAAACAGCGTTTCATTCGTTGGATGGATCAGGCACAATGCCCGGCCACCGGGTCGCCTGCGTATTGTTTTCGCAGAGCGGATTGCGGTGATTCTGGTTAACAAAAGCGGTGCAATATGCAAGTTTTTATCATGCGTCACGGCGACGCTGCCCTCGATGCAGCCAGTGACTCCGTTCGTCCCTTAACCGTTTGCGGTTGTGACGAATCTCGTCAGATGGCAACCTGGCTGAAAGGTCAAAAAGTGGATATTGAGCGGGTGCTTGTCAGCCCTTACCTGCGTGCAGAGCAAACTCTGGACATCGTAGGAGAGTGCATGAACCTGCCAAAAGATGTCGACGTGATGCCGGAACTCACGCCGTGCGGCGATGTAGGGATGGTCAGCGCTTATCTCCAGGCGCTGGCGAATGAAGGCGTGCAAACGGCGCTGGTCGTTTCACACCTGCCACTGGTGGGGTACCTCGTCTCAGAGCTGTGCCCGGGGGAAACGCCCCCGATGTTCACCACTTCGGCGATTGCCTGCGTCACCCTCGACGCTGACGGCAAGGGCGAGTTCACCTGGCAGATGAGCCCCTGCAATCTGAAGATGGCGAAAGCAATCTAAGCGTTTCACCCTCGGGGCTTCCGGTTACGGAAGCTCCGGCGGCAGCCACTCTTCTACCTCTATCAGTACCAATAGTGCGGCATCACCGCCGTACTCTTTTGGCGCCTGATGAAACGCCATGATATGCGGATGTTGCGCCAGCCACAGCGGCGTTTGCTGCTTGAGGATGTGTTTACCGTGTCCGTGCATCACGCAGGCGCAAAAAACGTGTTCGCGGCGGCAGGCGGCAATCAGCGCGCCGAGCTCTTGTTTCGCCTGCTGCTGGGTTAAACCATGCAGATCGAGAAACAGCTCCGGTGAATAATCGCCGCGACGCAGCTTTTTCAATTCAAAATGACTGACATCCGCGCGCACGTACTTCATTGCCCCTTCGGTATTGAGCAGCGGCTGAAACTCATCGGAAAAATAGTGGCTATTATCAACCTGTTCTTGCAATAAACGCTTGGGCGGCACGTCGCTGAGCTTTTTGCGCTGCGGGCGGTGAACGATGGTGTCCTGCTTGATTTGCCGCGTGCCGGTCATCAGCTGGCGGAACAGCGCCTGATCCTCCACGCTTAGCGATGTTTTCTTTTTCATTGCCCATTTCTCATTATTACTTTTCGCTAGTTTACCCGACTCGCCCGCGCTTCAGGCAAGGAAAACCTATTTTTCCCTTCTCCCACGGCGCAAGAATGCTGATTTATCGCCGCCTTCGTGGCAAACTAGCCGCCGAATTTATTGTTGAGCGTGCCCTGGAGGATTGCGTGGATAAAATTTTTGTTGATGAAGCGGTCAATGAGTTGCAGACCATTCAGGACATGCTGCGTTGGGCGGTAAGTCGTTTTAGCGCCGCCAACATCTGGTACGGTCATGGTACCGATAACCCATGGGATGAGGCCGTACAGCTGGTTTTACCGTCGCTGTACCTGCCGTTAGATATTCCGGAAGATATGCGCGCCGCGCGCCTGACCTCCAGTGAAAAGCATCGTATCGTCGAGCGCGTGATTCGCCGCGTCAACGAACGTATTCCGGTCGCTTACCTGACCAACAAAGCGTGGTTCTGCGGCCATGAGTTTTATGTCGATGAGCGCGTACTGGTCCCGCGTTCGCCTATTGGCGAACTCATCAATAACCAGTTTGCCGGGCTTATCAATCATAAACCGCAGCACATTCTCGATATGTGCACCGGTAGCGGCTGTATTGCGATTGCCTGCGCCTATGCCTTCCCGGAAGCCGAAGTCGACGCCGTCGATATCTCCCCGGATGCGCTGGCCGTTGCCGAGCATAATGTTGAAGAACATGGCCTGATCGATCACGTCACGCCGATCCGTTCCGACCTGTTCCGCGATCTGCCGAAGCTGCAGTATGACCTGATCGTCACCAACCCGCCGTACGTTGATGAAGAAGACATGGCCGATCTGCCGGATGAATATGAGCATGAGCCGGTGCTGGGTCTGGCTTCCGGTAGCGATGGTCTGAAGCTGACGCGCCGTATTCTCGGCTGCGCGCCGGATTACCTCAACGACAACGGTATTCTGATTTGTGAAGTCGGTAACAGCATGGTACATCTGATGGAGCAATACCCGGACGTGCCGTTTACCTGGCTTGAGTTTGATAACGGCGGTGACGGCGTGTTCATGCTGACTAAACAGCAGCTGATCGACGCGCGCGCGCATTTCGGCATTTATAAAGACTAAAAAACAACACGCAAACATAACGAAAAGAACGGAGCCGTGATGGCAGGAAATACAATTGGACAACTCTTTCGCGTCACCACCTTCGGCGAGTCGCACGGCCTGGCGCTGGGCTGCATCGTCGATGGCGTGCCGCCAGGCATCCCACTGACCGAAGCTGACCTGCAGCACGATCTGGATCGTCGTCGTCCGGGAACATCGCGCTACACCACCCAGCGCCGCGAGCCGGACCAGGTGAAAATTCTTTCCGGCGTCTTCGAAGGCGTGACCACCGGCACCAGCATTGGCCTGCTGATTGAGAACACCGATCAGCGTTCCCAGGACTACGGCGCTATCAAAGATGTGTTCCGTCCGGGACACGCGGACTACACCTACGAGCAGAAATACGGCCTGCGCGACTATCGCGGCGGCGGTCGTTCTTCCGCACGTGAAACCGCGATGCGCGTGGCGGCCGGGGCGATTGCGAAAAAATTCCTTGCCGCTAAATTCGGCATTGTGATCCGCGGCTGCCTGACCCAAATGGGCGATATTCCGCTGGCGATTAAAGACTGGGATCTGGTTGAGCAGAACCCGTTCTTCTGCCCGGATCCGGATAAAATCGAGGCGCTGGATGAACTGATGCGTGGCCTGAAAAAAGAGGGCGATTCTATTGGCGCGAAGGTGACGGTCGTGGCTGACGGCGTACCGCCGGGTCTCGGCGAGCCGGTCTTCGATCGCCTTGACGCCGATATCGCCCATGCGCTGATGAGCATCAACGCGGTGAAAGGGGTGGAAATCGGCGACGGTTTCGAGGTGGTCAAACTGCGCGGTAGCGAAAACCGCGATGAAATCACCAAAGCCGGCTTCCAGAGCAACCACGCCGGCGGCATTCTTGGCGGGATCAGCAGCGGACAGCAAATCGTTGCCAACATAGCGTTGAAGCCGACCTCCAGCATTACCGTTCCCGGCCATACGATTAACCGCTTCGGCGAAGAAGTCGAAATGATCACCAAAGGGCGCCACGATCCGTGCGTCGGCATTCGCGCGGTCCCGATCGCCGAGGCCATGCTGGCAATCGTGTTAATGGATCACTTTATGCGTCAACGCGCGCAGAATGGCGACGTGACGACATCAATTCCACGCTGGTAAGAGATGAAAAAAACCGTTATCGCTCTGCTGGCGCTCCTGGCCAGCACCGCCAGCCAGGCGGCGACGCCGTGGCAGAAAATATCACAGCCGATTAGCGGCAGCGCGCAGTCTATCGGCGCCTTCGCTAACGGCTGTATCGTCGGCGCCGAGGCGCTGCCGCTAAGCTCCAGCGATTATCAGGTGATGCGTACCGACCAGCGTCGCTATTTCGGTCATCCGGATCTCATACAGTTTATTCAACGCCTGAGCATGCAGGCGCATAATAAAGGTATGGGAACGGTGCTGATTGGCGATATGGGTATGCCTGCGGGCGGGCGCTTCAACGGCGGTCACGCCAGTCATCAATCGGGACTGGATGTCGATATTTTCCTGCAACTGCCGCAGACCCGCTGGACCACCGCGCAGCTGCTGAAACCGCAGGCTTTAGATTTAGTCGCCCGTGACGGCAAGCGCGTGGTGCCGTCGCTGTGGAGCCCGCAAATCAGCAACCTGATTAAAATGGCGGCGGAAGATAGCGACGTGACGCGCATTTTCGTCAACCCAGCTATCAAACAGCAATTGTGTCTGGATGCCGGCAGCGATCGCCAATGGCTGCGCAAAGTACGCCCGTGGTTCCAGCATCGCGCCCATATGCACGTGCGCCTGCGCTGTCCGGCAGGTAGCCTCGAGTGTGAAGATCAAGCGCCACCGCCGGCTGGCGACGGCTGCGGGGCCGAGCTGCAAAGCTGGTTTGAACCGCCTAAACCTGGGTCAACCCCACCTGTGAAGAAGACGCCGCCTCCGCTGCCGCCTTCCTGCCAGGCGCTACTGGATGAGCATCTTCTTTAATGGATAGTTTTGTCGATCTATTTATGGTGTCGCCGACGGTTCTGGTGGCACTGTTTTTCGTTGCGATTCTGGCCGGGTTTATTGATTCGTTAGCCGGCGGCGGCGGGCTGTTAACCGTCCCGGCGCTGATGGCGGCGGGTATGCCGCCCGCGCAGGCGCTGGCCACTAACAAACTACAGGCCTGCGGCGGCTCCATTTCTGCGACGCTCTATTTTATTCGCCGCAAGGTGGTGAATCTTGCCGATCAGAAGCTCAATATCCTGATGACCTTTATCGGTTCGACCGTCGGCGCGCTGCTGGTGCAGCACGTCCAGTCCGATATTCTCAAGCAGATCCTGCCGCTGCTGGTGATCGGTATTGGTCTTTACTTCCTGCTGATGCCGCGGCTCGGCGAGTCCGACCGTCAGCGTCGCCTGTATGGTTTGCCGTTCGCGCTGGTCGCTGGCGGCAGCGTTGGCTTCTATGACGGTTTTTTTGGTCCCGGCGCCGGCTCTTTCTATGCGCTGGCCTTCGTGACTCTCGCCGGGTTTAACCTTGCGAAATCGACCGCCCACGCCAAGCTGCTCAACGCCACCTCTAACATCGGCGGCCTGCTGCTGTTTATTCTCGGCGGCAAGGTGATTTGGGCGACCGGCTTCGTGATGATGGCCGGACAATTTATTGGCGCCCGCGCCGGTTCCCGGCTGGTGCTGAGCAAGGGGCAGTCGCTGATTCGGCCGATGATCGTCGTCGTCTCCGCGGTGATGAGCGCTAAACTTCTTTACGACAGCCACGGGGCTGAGATTTTGCAGTGGTTGGGAATTCACTAATGCAACAGCAACACCATTATCAGCAGTTGATCGAAATCTTCGATAGCTGCTTTGCCGATGATTTTAATACCCGTCTGATTAAAGGCGACGACGAACCGATCTATCTTCCTGCGGATAGCGATGCGCCGTATAACCGGATCGTTTTTGCCCATGGCTTTTATGCCAGCGCTCTGCACGAGATTTCCCACTGGTGTATCGCCGGTAAAGCGCGGCGCGAACTGGTGGACTTTGGTTACTGGTACTGCCCGGACGGCCGCGATGCGATGACGCAAAGCAAGTTCGAAGACGTTGAGGTTAAACCTCAGGCTTTTGATTGGTTATTTTGCACGGCGGCGGGGTTCCCGTTTAACGTCAGCTGCGACAACCTGGAAGGGGACTTTGAGCCCGACCGCATCGTGTTTCAACGGCGCGTGCATGCCCAGGTGATGACCTATCTGGAGCAGGGGATCCCGGAACGACCGGCACGCTTTATTCGCGCGCTGCAACAGTATTATCAAACGCCGCCGCTGACGGCAGAACAATTTCCGTGGCCGGAAGACCTGCACTAAGGCCACGTTCTACAAATGAAAGAGGAAAGACGATGATCGCGGAGTTTGAATCACGCATTCTGGCGTTAATTGACGATATGGTAGACCACGCCAGTGATGACGAACTGTTTGCTGGCGGTTATCTGCGCGGCCACCTGACGCTGGCAGTGGCCGAGCTGGAAGGGGAAGGGGAACATTCGGCGCAGGCGGTTAACGATAAAGTCGCCAGCAGCCTGGAAAAGGCTATCAGCGCGGGCGAACTGTCGCCGCCGGATCAGATTTTGGTGCAGGGCATGTGGGATAACCTGTATCAGCGGGCGAAAAACCAGGCCTGATAAATGATGTCATCCGGATGAGGCGTTAGCCGACATCCGGAAACTCCCCCCGGTCGCGCTGGGTTTACCGGGGCGGCCAAACTGTAGCCGCCGTTATTTTACCGCTTTTCCTTTCAGCAGTTTTCTTACCCACAGTCGATTCGGATTCAGCGCCGCCAGCGTTTCGCTATCCAGCGGTAGCGGTTCATCGCTCATCTGCGCGGCCAGCAGTTCGGCGCTCAATGGCGCAGTGCACAACCCACGAGAACCCAATGCCGCGAGCATAAACAGATTGTGATAAACCGGGGCGCTGTCGGCGTCGGTTTGCTTCTCGTGAAGATTGGCGTACTGAGCCAGGGTCGCTTCATAGTCCGGAACGCTGCCGACCATCGGCAGATGGTCGCGGGTCGCGCAGCGCACGCCGCAGCGGGCATCGTTGGCGCTGACATCGACCTCTTTTGCCCATTCCGCCTGCGGGAAACAATCAATCAGGCGTTGGCGATTTTGTTGCTGATCTTCGGCGCTAAAATCGGTATCCGTTTTGCCGCGATGATAGCTGGCGCCGATGCAGTGCTGCTGATTCGAAGGGTTCTGCGGGGTCAGATAGCCGTCATAGCATAGTACCTGACGCAGGGTGGAAAGCCCCGGGGTGGTCGGAATATGGCTGACCTGGCCGCCGACCGGGTAAGCCGGGAGTTCTGCTGTTTGGCTAAAATCAGCGATTCGATGGCCGTTAGCCAGCACTACCGCCTGGTGGCGATGCTGTTGATTGAGCAGCCAGCCGTCGCCCTCGGCGCTAAGCGTCTCGACGTGATAACCATAGTGAACGCGCAACCCACGGGTCGCCGCCAGCGCCAGCAATTCTGCCGTTAGCTGCTGCGGGTACAGCCAGCCGCCGCTGGGGTAGGTGATACCGCCGCAGCCGGTGACGACGCCGGTAAGCTCTGCCGCCTGTTCGGCGCTCACCGCGCTGGCGATTTCCGGCGGTAAATTCAGCTCCAGCATCCGGGCGATTTTATCTGCGCTTTTCTCATTCCAGCCGAGCTGCGTAACGCCGCACCACTGGTGATCGAACATCACCGGCAGCGCGTCATACAGCCGGCGGGCGAAGGTGAACGCCGCCGGGAAAAAGCGCGTCAGCGCCGGATCGTGCAGAGTCAGTAACGGGTATAGCGCTCCCTGACGATTGCCGGAAGCGCCGGTGGCTGGCGCATTGTCGGCGCAGTACAGGGTTACCTGCCAGCCGCGGCGCAGCAGCGCCAGCGAAAGCAGGGCACTGGCGATTCCGCCGCCGATCACCGCCGCTTCTCGGGAATCGCTACCGCGGCGGGCAAACCACGGCGTTCGCGCCGGGATCGGCGTATCGGCGGTAAATTCGCCGATTAACATCTCGCGCTTGCGGCCAAACCCCTTGCTTTTTTGCATGGTAAAGCCGGCGTCTTGTAAGCCGCGGCGGACGAATCCGGCGGAGGTGAAGGTCGCCAGCGTACCGCCGGGGCGGGCCAGGCGGGCCATGGCGGAAAATAGTCCCGGCGTCCACATATCCGGGTTTTTCGCTGGCGCGAAGCCATCGAGGAACCAGGCGTCAACCTGGCGGTTGAGCGAATCATCGAGCTGGTCGGTGAGTTCGTTAATATCGCCAAACCACAAATCCAGGGTCACGCGACCATCGTCAAGCAGCAGACGGTGACAGCCGGCTATCGCTTGCGGCCACTGCGCCTGCAGTTGCTCCGCCCACGGCGCCAGCTCAGGCCAGTGCTGGTGCGCAAGGCGCAGATCGTCGGCCTTCAGCGGAAATTTTTCAAAACTGATGAAATGTAATCTTTGCAGCGTAGCCTGCGGATTATCGCGGCGAAAAACATCAAATGCCTGCCATAGCGTCAGGAAGTTTAGTCCGGTGCCAAACCCGCTCTCCGCGACGATAAACAGCGGACGCGAATGGGTTGGGAAACGCGTCTCAAGCCGGTTGCCGCCGAGAAAAACATAGCGCGTCTCTTCCAGACCGTTGTCATTAGAAAAGTAAACGTCGTCAAAATCTCGGGAAACAGGTGTACCCTCAGCGTTGAATTCCAGGTTGGCGGGTTGTATGGCGTTTTGTTTCACGTAAGTTACTCGAATCACAAGGCGTAGCACGATCTTAACGATGTGTGCCGGAAGGCGCAAATTTATACACAAAATGGCTGATCGGACTTGTTCGGCGTACAAGTGTACGCTATTGTGCGACTCGAAACTTAAAATAGTGCGACTTACAGAGGTATTGAATGAAACGTGCAGTGATTACTGGCTTGGGCATCGTTTCCAGCATCGGTAACAACCAGCAGGAAGTCCTGGCATCTCTGCGTGAAGGACGTTCAGGGATCACTTTCTCTCAGGAGCTGAAGGATTCCGGGATGCGTAGCCACGTATGGGGCAACGTCAAACTGGATACCACTGGCCTCATTGACCGCAAAGTAGTGCGTTTCATGAGCGACGCATCCATCTATGCTTATCTGTCCATGGAGCAGGCGGTAGCCGACGCAGGTCTGGCGCCGGAAGCATACCAGAATAACCCGCGTGTCGGCCTGATTGCAGGTTCCGGCGGCGGCTCCCCGAAATTCCAGGTCTTTGGCGCCGATGCCATGCGTAGCCCGCGTGGCCTGAAAGCCGTGGGCCCATACGTTGTCACCAAAGCGATGGCTTCCGGCGTGTCCGCCTGCCTCGCCACGCCGTTTAAAATCCACGGCGTCAATTACTCTATTAGCTCCGCTTGCGCGACCTCCGCACACTGTATCGGCAACGCGGTAGAACAGATTCAACTGGGCAAACAGGACATCGTTTTTGCCGGCGGCGGCGAAGAGCTGTGCTGGGAAATGGCTTGCGAGTTCGATGCGATGGGCGCGCTGTCCACCAAATATAACGATTCGCCGGACAAAGCTTCCCGTACCTATGATGCGAACCGCGACGGTTTCGTTATCGCAGGCGGCGGCGGCATGGTCGTGGTTGAAGAGCTGGAGCACGCGCTGGCGCGAGGCGCGCATATCTATGCGGAAATCGTCGGCTACGGCGCCACCTCCGATGGCGCGGACATGGTCGCGCCATCTGGCGAAGGCGCAGTGCGCTGCATGCAGATGGCGATGCACGGCGTTGATACCCCGATCGACTACCTCAACTCCCACGGTACTTCTACTCCGGTAGGCGACGTAAAAGAGCTGGGCGCAATTCGCGAAGTCTTCGGCGACAACAGCCCGGCTATCTCCGCCACCAAAGCGATGACCGGCCACTCTCTGGGCGCCGCGGGCGTACAGGAAGCCATCTATTCTCTGCTGATGCTGGAACACGGCTTTATCGCGCCAAGCATCAACATTGAAGAGCTGGATGAGCAGGCTGCCGGCCTGAACATCGTCACCAAACCGACTGATGCTACACTGACTACCGTGATGTCCAACAGCTTCGGCTTCGGCGGTACTAACGCCACGCTGGTTATGCGTAAACACAACGCTTAATTAGCGGTGATGAAAAGAGGGGAGCCTGAGGCTCCCCTCTTTTTTTTGACGTCTTGACAGAGTCCGGCGAGAGCAGGCACACTGCTCGCGAATCATTATCATCCCTTCTATTCGCGACATCCGGCGCCATGAATAAGCCAATGTCGCGTTGATAATGCGTAAGCGTTTAACGTTAACCAACGCGCCTTAACCCTGAAAATCAGGTGGAGAGGGCGTGGCTAACATCTCGCCTTGCTCTGCGAACTGGAGTAAAGCATGTCCGCAGCGACTGAAACTACAAACACTTCTACAGCGAACCTCTCGCTCTTTCGTATTACCTTTGAGGTTTTTCTGACTTATATGACCGTGGGACTACCGTTACCGGTTATCCCGCTGTTTGTGCACCACGATCTCGGCTTTGGCAACACTATGGTTGGGGTGGCCGTCGGCATTCAGTTTCTCGCCACGGTGTTAACCCGCGGCTACGCCGGGCGGCTGGCCGATCAGTACGGCGCAAAACGCTCGGTACTACAGGGCATGCTGGCCTGTTCTCTGGCCGGCGGCGCCTGGCTGGCGGCGGCGCTGCTGCCGGTGCCGGTGATGGCTAAATTTGGCCTGCTGGTGCTGGGGCGTTTAATGCTCGGCTTTGGTGAAAGCCAACTGCTGACCGGCAACTTAAGCTGGGGATTAGGGCTGGTCGGCCCACTGCGTTCTGGCAAAGTCATGTCGTGGAACGGTATGGCGATGTACGGCGCGCTGGCCGTCGGCGCGCCGCTGGGGCTGCTGATTTACAGCCGCTACGGCGTGGCGGCGCTGGCCTGCGTCACCATGGCGCTGCCGCTGCTGGCGTGGGCGATTAACGGTACGGTGCGTAAAGTTCCCGCCCACGGCGGCGAGCGACCTTCGCTCTGGAGCGTCATCGGTATGATCTGGCGTCCGGGGGTTGGCCTTGGCCTGCAGGGCGTCGGCTTTGCGGTGATCGGTACCTTTGTGTCGCTCTATTTCGCCAGCCACGGCTGGGCAATGGCCGGTTTCACGCTGACCGCGTTTGGCGGCGCTTTTGTCCTGATGCGTATTCTTTTTGGTTGGATGCCGGATCGCTTCGGCGGTATCAAGGTGGCGATGGTGTCATTGCTGATTGAAGCTATCGGTCTGACGCTGCTGTGGCAAGCGCCTGGCGCCTGGGTGGCGCTGGCCGGCGCCGCGCTAACCGGCTGCGGCTGCTCGCTTATCTTTCCGGCGCTGGGCGTCGAGGTGGTCAAGCGGGTTCCGGCTCAGGTTCGCGGCACCGCGCTTGGCGGCTATGCGGCGTTTCAGGATATCTCCTACGGCGTTACCGGCCCGCTGGCTGGCCTGCTGGCGACCTCGCTCGGTTACTCTTCCGTATTCCTTGCCGGCGCAATTTGCGCGGTATTGGGGATTGTGGTTACTCTGTTGACGCTGCGTAAATAAACACATAACGGCGGCTAGCAGGCCGCCGTTATTACTTCAGGCTTACAGTACCAGCCATAGCAGGATAATCACCACCAGCAGCGCAATCGCGAGCGTCCACGCTTTTTTGCTATATACCGCATGGGGCGCAGGCGTCGGCTCGACCGGCGTAATTGCCATTGTCGCCTGAGCGCGAGCGACGCGCAGCGCAAAGACCTTATTTAGCAGGGTTAACACCTGCGGGCTGGTTAAGGTTGTCGTTGGCGCTACGTGCCAGCTGCTTTGTGCGAAATCGGCGATTTTCTGCCATTCCTGCGTCTCCAGCGGCTGCTTAAGCGCCGCCTGCAGCGAATTCATCGTCGGCGCGGTTTGCGCGCTCAGCGTTTGTCGCGCCTGCAGCCAGTAAGATAGCGGGGTGAAATGGGTTGCGGGGATAAGCTCGCCGGACTTCACGCCGCACAGTTCAAGCATCGATTGCCAGATAAGCTTGCTGGATTCGCCGGTGGCGGCGGCCAGTTTGGTGACCAACTGATTCAGAGTGTTATGTTCCGCGGGCAGCAGCGGGCGTAGCGTCGGCGTACGTTGCTGCGGCTGCGGGATCGCCAACTGGCCGTTTTGTAGCAGCTGCAGCACGTTTTCCAGCTGTGCCTGGGTGAGCGCGTGCAGCACGGTTTGGCCGTAATTCTGGCGAATATAATCGCTGACCGCCTGGCGGTTATTCCCCTGGGTCAACAGTTCGCTGAGCTGGGCGAGAATTTGCCGGTGGTGGTGGTTTTGCTGTGCGATGCTCAAACGCTGATTAAGATTACTTTCGGCAGCGGTGAAATGGCTCGCCAGCAGCGGCGTGTCGCCTTTCAGACCCAGATCGTGCTTCACGCAGGCCCACACTTCGGCGTTTTGCTGCGATGTCAGTGTCACCAGGCGTGTAATGAGCCGCTCCAGAACGGTGCGTTGCTGCATGGTGAGCGCGTTTGGACCCACGGCGGAGGCGCCGGAAGGGCCTGTCCCCGGAGGGTGATCGGACATACCTGAAACGGGTGGTGTCATGATGAATCCTTACCGTAGTGCTGTACTTAAGCCGGGTGATGATGTTCCTGGCGGCCAGATTATGGCACACTTCCCCGGTTTACTCTCGTTCTCAGACAGGTACTGAACCGTGAAAATCCTCGTTGATGAATATGCCCTATGCGCGTGAGCTTTTTAGCCGTTTGGGAGACGTACAGGCCGTTCCCGGTCGTCCCATTCCGCAGGAAGCCTTAACCGACGCTGACGCGCTAATGGTGCGTTCCGTCACTAAGGTGAATGAAGCGCTGCTCTCCGGTAAGGCGATTAAGTTTGTCGGCACCGCTACCGCTGGTACTGACCATGTCGATCAAGACTGGCTGCAGCAGGCGGGGATCGGATTTTCCGCCGCCCCGGGCTGTAATGCCATCGCGGTGGTGGAGTATGTTTTCTCGGCGCTGCTGATGCTCGCCGAACGCGATGGATTCGCGCTGGCTGACCGTACCGTCGGTATCATCGGCGTCGGTAATGTTGGCGGGCGTTTGCAAAAGCGGCTGGAAGCGCTGGGGATTAAAACTCTGCTCTGCGATCCGCCGCGCGCCGATCGCGGCGATGAAGGCGACTTCCTCCCGCTGGACGAGTTAGTGCAGCAGGCGGATATTCTGACGTTCCATACCCCGCTGTTCAAAGATGGGCAGTATAAAACGCTGCACCTGGCCGATGAGGCGCTGATTAGCCGCCTGCAGCCGGGCGCCATCCTTATTAACGCTTGTCGCGGGCCGGTGGTGGATAACGCCGCGCTGCTTAAATGCCTGCAGGCCGGACAGGAACTAAGCGTGGTGCTCGACGTCTGGGAACCGGAGCCGGATCTGAATACGGAGTTACTGGCGCGGGTCGATATTGGCACTTCGCATATCGCCGGTTACACCTTAGAAGGCAAAGCGCGCGGTACTACACAGGTCTTTGAAGCCTACAGCGCGTTTATTGGCCATCCGCAGCAGGTGGCGCTGGATACGTTACTGCCGGCGCCGGAATTTGGCCGCATTACCCTGCACGGTCCGCTCGATCAGGCAACGCTGAAAAGGCTGGTCCATTTGGTGTATGATGTGCGCCGCGATGATGCGCCGCTGCGCAAAGTGGCGAGTATTGCCGGTGAATTCGACAAGCTGCGCAAAAATTATCAGGAACGCCGTGAATGGTCTTCCCTGTACGTACAGTGCAGCGACGAAAAAGCGGCGACGCTGCTGCGCCAGCTCGGTTTTAATGCCGTACATCATCCTGTTCGTTAATATCTTCTTAATGCCCCTGTTGGATAATCCGGCAGGGTCGCTATTTTCTGGAGTACACC
Organism: uncultured Klebsiella sp.; assembly: GCA_902490055.1. Taxonomy (GTDB): domain Bacteria; phylum Pseudomonadota; class Gammaproteobacteria; order Enterobacterales; family Enterobacteriaceae; genus Klebsiella. Next base: position 13,601 of record CABUCP010000007.1, read on the forward strand.
ACCATGTCTGAAGGCTGGAATATTGCCGTCCTGGGCGCAACCGGCGCCGTAGGCGAAGCCCTGCTTGAAACTCTTGCTGAACGCCAGTTTCCGGTAGGCGAAATTTATGCGCTGGCGCGCAATGAGAGCGCGGGCGAACATCTGCGTTTTGGTGGCAAATCGGTCATCGTACAGGATGCCGCCGAATTTGACTGGACTCAGGCTCAGATGGCCTTCTTCGCCGCCGGCGTTGAAGCCAGCGCGGCGTATGTTGAAGAGGCGACCAATGCCGGTTGCCTGGTTATCGATCTCAGCGGCCTGTTCGCGCTTGAGCCGGACGTGCCGCTGGTGGTGCCGGACGTTAACCCGTTCGTGCTGAGCGACTATCGTAACCGCAATGTGATTGCGGTGCCGAATAGCCTGACAAGCCAGCTGCTGACGGCGCTGAAGCCGCTGATTGATGATGGCGGCCTGGCGCGTATTACCGTCACCAGCCTGCTTTCCGCCTCGGCGCACGGTAAAAAAGCGGTAGACGCGCTGGCGGGGCAGAGCGCGAAACTGCTGAACGGCATTCCGATCGATGAAGACGATTTCTTTGGTCGCCAGCTGGCTTTCAACATGCTGCCGATCCTGCCGGATCGCGAAGGCAGCGTGCGTGAAGAGCGCCGAATCGTCGATGAAGCGCGCAAGATTCTGCAAGATGACGGCCTGATGATTTCGGCAAGCGTCGTGCAGTCGCCGGTGTTCTACGGCCATGCGCAGATGGTGAACTTCGAAGCGCTGCGTCCGTTAGCGGCGGAAGAGGCGCGCGACGCCTTTACCCGCAGCGAGGATATCGAGCTTTCCGCAGAGGGTGAGTTCCCGACGCAGGTCGGCGATGCTTCCGGTAACGCGCGTCTGTCCATCGGTTGCGTGCATAACGATTATGGCATGCCCGAGCAGATTCAGTTCTGGTCGGTGGCCGATAACGTCCGCTTTGGCGGCGCGCTGATGGCGGTGAAAATCGCCGAGAAGCTGGTCCAGGAGTATCTGTACTGATGTCTGAGGTAGAGCAGCAGCCGGTTTATAAAATCGCGCTGGGCATCGAGTACGACGGCAGCAAGTATTACGGCTGGCAGCGGCAGAACGAAGTGCGCAGCGTGCAGGAAAAGCTGGAAAAAGCGCTGTCGCAGGTCGCTGCCGAACCGGTACACGTTTTCTGCGCCGGGCGAACCGACGCCGGCGTGCATGGTACCGGCCAGGTAGTGCACTTTGAAACCCGGGCTCAGCGCAAAGACGCCGCCTGGACGCTGGGCGTAAATGCGAATTTACCTGGTGACATCGCCGTGCGTTGGGTGAAGCATGTTGCGGACGATTTTCACGCCCGCTTCAGCGCGACGGCCCGTCGTTACCGCTACGTCATCTATAATCACCGCCTGCGGCCGGCGGTGTTAAGCCAGGGGGTGACGCACTATTATCATCCTCTGGACGCCGAACGGATGCATCGCGCCGCTCAGTGTCTGATTGGCGAGAATGACTTCACCTCGTTTCGCGCGGTGCAATGCCAGTCGCGCACGCCGTGGCGTAACGTGATGCACATTAACGTGACCCGTCACGGAGCTTATGTGGTGGTGGATATCAAAGCGAACGCTTTTGTTCATCATATGGTAAGGAACATTGTCGGCAGCCTGCTGGAAGTGGGCGCCGGAAACCAGCCAGAGAGCTGGATTGCAGAACTGCTGGCGGCGAAGGATCGGACTCTGGCCGCCGCGACGGCGAAAGCGGAAGGATTGTATCTGGTGTCGGTGGATTATCCGGCCCATTTCGATCTGCCGGTGATGCCGATGGGCCCGCTATTTTTGGCGGACTAATATCAACGCCCCCGCGTCAGGGGGCGGTTGTCACTAAAGGCTAAGACAACTATGGACCTGATTCATTTTTTGATTGATTTCATCCTGCATATTGATGTGCACCTTGCGGAGCTGGTCGCGCAGTATGGCGTCTGGGTTTACGCCATTCTGTTCTTGATTCTGTTCTGCGAAACCGGCCTGGTGGTGACCCCGTTCCTGCCCGGAGACTCTCTGCTGTTCGTCGCTGGCGCGCTCTCTGCGTTGCCGACTAACGACCTCAATGTGCACCTGATGGTCGCGCTGATGGTCATTGCCGCGATCGTCGGCGATGCTCTGAACTACACCATCGGCAGATTGTTCGGCGAAAAACTGTTTAGTAATCCGAACTCAAAGATTTTCCGCCGCAGCTATCTCGACAAAACCCACTCCTTCTATGAGCGTCACGGCGGCAAGACCATTATCCTTGCCCGTTTCGTGCCGATTGTCAGAACCTTCGCGCCGTTTGTGGCGGGAATGGGTCATATGTCCTATCGTCATTTTGCGGCGTACAACGTGGTTGGCGCGCTGCTGTGGGTGCTGCTGTTCACCTACGCCGGGTACCTGTTCGGTGATTTGCCGATTGTTCAGGAAAACCTGAAACTGCTGATCGTGGCGATTATTGTCCTGTCCGTCCTGCCTGGCGTTATTGAAGTGATCCGCCACCGTCGTGCGGCGGCAAAGCAGGCCAAATAAGCCCTCAGCGGCATTCTTGCCGGGCGTCAATGTGGCGTCCGGCGCGCAAAGTGTGAGCGGTTCGACCACTTTTTTATCCCATGTTACGGGATGTTATGATTTAATGTGTCACATTCATGGTCTGTAAGGGGTAAAAGTGGCATTATGCGCCCCTTGCGACAAAACTGGCATCGACCAGGTTCAGGTAGAAAGGTTATCAATGAGCTGGATTGAACGAATTAAAAGCAATATAACCCCCACCCGTAAGGCAAGTATTCCTGAGGGTGTATGGACCAAGTGCGACAGCTGCGGTCAGGTACTGTACCGCGCAGAGCTGGAGCGCAACCTGGAGGTTTGCCCTAAGTGCGATCACCACATGCGTATGTCGGCGCGCAACCGCCTGCATAGCCTGCTGGACGAAGGTTCCCTTGTGGAGCTGGGAAGCGAGCTCGAGCCAAAGGATGTGCTGAAGTTCCGCGATTCGAAAAAGTATAAAGACCGTTTGGCCTCTGCACAGAAAGAGACCGGCGAGAAAGACGCGCTGGTAGTGATGAAAGGCACCCTGCACGGCATGCCGGTCGTGGCGGCGGCTTTCGAATTCGCCTTTATGGGCGGTTCGATGGGGTCCGTTGTCGGCGCGCGTTTCGTTCGTGCGGTCGAGCAGGCGCTGGAAGACAACTGCCCGCTGATCTGCTTCTCCGCCTCGGGCGGCGCACGTATGCAGGAAGCGCTGATGTCGCTGATGCAGATGGCGAAAACCTCTGCGGCGCTGGCGAAAATGCAGGAGCGCGGTTTACCGTATATCTCCGTGCTGACCGACCCGACCATGGGCGGCGTCTCCGCGAGCTTCGCGATGCTGGGCGATCTAAATATCGCCGAGCCGAAAGCGCTGATCGGCTTTGCTGGTCCTCGCGTTATCGAGCAGACCGTGCGCGAGAAGCTGCCGCCAGGATTCCAGCGCAGCGAGTTCCTGATTGAAAAAGGGGCGATCGATATGATTGTCCGTCGTCCGGAAATGCGTCTGAAGCTGGCCAGTATTCTGGCGAAGCTAATGAATCTCCCGTCACCGGAGGTCGAAGCGCCTCATGAAGGTGAGGTGGTACCGCCGGTACCGGATCAGGAACCAGAGGCCTGATAATGCACAGGGCAGGGCCAACAGGCGCTGCCCTTTTTTTTACCGTTAACTCTCGCGGACATCATGGAAAAAGATCCTATTCCTCAGGCCACGTCGCCCCTGGCTACGTGGCTTTCTTATCTGGAGCATCTGCACAGTAAAGCAATCGATCTGGGGCTTTCGCGGGTGAGCGAAGTCGCTGGACGAATGTCGGTGTTAAAACCGGCGCCGTTTGTCTTTACGGTGGCAGGCACCAACGGCAAGGGCACCACCTGCCGGACGCTGGAGTCGGTGCTGATGGCGGCGGGTTATAAAGTCGGCGTTTATAGCTCGCCGCACCTGGTACGCTATACCGAACGCGTGCGCGTGCAGGGCGCTGAGTTGCCGGAAGCGGCGCATACCGCTTCATTCGCTGAAATTGAAGCGGCGCGCGGCGATATCTCGCTGAGCTATTTTGAGTTTGGTACGCTGTCCGCGCTGTGGCTGTTTAAGCAGGCGAATCTGGATGTGGTTATTCTGGAAGTCGGTCTCGGTGGGCGTCTGGACGCTACAAATATCGTGGATGCTGACGTCGCGGCGGTGACCAGCATCGCGCTGGATCATACCGACTGGCTGGGGCCGGACCGCGAAAGTATTGGCCGTGAAAAAGCGGGTATCTTCCGCGCGGGCAAACCGGCGATTGTGGGTGAACCCGATATGCCGCAGACCATTGCCGACGTAGCGCATGAAAAAGGCGCCACGCTGCTGCGCCGCGATGTGGACTGGCGCTATAGCGTAACGGACCGCTCGTGGAGCTTTAGCGACGGACAAGGGACATTAAGCGAACTGCCGCTGCCGCAGGTTCCGCTGCCAAATGCCGCGACGGCGCTGGCCGCGCTGCGCGCCAGCGGACTCAAGATTGCTGAGCAGGCGATCCGCGACGGCATCCGTCACGCTATGCTACCGGGGCGTTTTCAAATTATCAGCGACGCGCCGCGGGTGATCCTTGATGTCGCGCATAACCCGCACGCGGCGGCTTATCTCGCCGGGCGTCTCAAAACCTTAGCGAAAACGGGGCGCGTCCTGGCGGTTATTGGTATGCTGCATGATAAGGATATCGCCGGAACCCTGGCGAATCTGGCGGATGAAGTGGACGCATGGTATTGCGCGCCGCTGGAAGGGCCGCGCGGCGCGACGGCGGAGCAGTTGATCGCGCATCTGCGCGCGGGTCAGAGCTATGATAGCGTTGCCCAGGCCTGGCATGCCGCGATGGCGGATGCCGGGGCCGAAGATACGGTGCTGGTGTGTGGCTCTTTCCACACGGTAGCGCATGTAATGGAAGAGATAGACGCGGGGAGAATCGGTGGCGAGTAAGTTTCAGAACCGTTTAGTCGGGACTATCGTACTGGTAGCGCTGGGGGTGATTATTCTCCCCGGGCTGCTCGACGGTCAGAAAAAACATTATCAGGATGAGTTTGCGGCAATCCCTTTGGTGCCGAAGCCGGGCGATCGCGATGAGCCGGATATGCTGCCTGCGGCAACCCAGGCGCTGCCTTCGCAGCCGCCGGAAGGCGCAGCGGAAGAGGTGAGAGCGGGGGACGCCGCGGCGCCTTCGCTGGACCCATCGCGTATTCCGGTGAACAACAATAGCTTCGATGAGGTTCAGGAACCGGTGGTCGCGGCGAAGCCGCAGCCGAAACCGCAACCTAAGCCGGTTGAGAAACCGCAGCCACAGCAGGTGGCGCAGACGCCGCCGCCGGTGAAGCCGCAACCACAGCCGCAGCAGCAGGCCGCGATTCCAGCACCGACCGGTAAAGCCTACGTGGTGCAGTTAGGCGCCCTCAAGAACGCCGATAAAGTCAACGAAATCGTCGGTAAGCTGCGTTCCTCTGGTTTTAAAGCCTGGACATCGCCATCCACGCCGGTTCAGGGTAAAATTACCCGTATTCTGGTCGGGCCGGATGCGTCGAAAGATAAGCTGAAAGGGCAACTCGGCGAACTGCAGCAGATTTCTGGCCTGAGCGGCGTGGTAATGGGATATAGCCCGAATTAAAAAATCCCACCCGCTCTGATTGGGCGAGATAGCAGGCGGGTTTAACCTGCTGAAACCCTTGCCAGATACGCCCTGAAGAGGCGCGCGGCTGTATGGCGTTGAATGTTTTTTCAGCGCCATTTTTATTTTTGTAGGGGAAGGAAATCCCTACGCAAACGTTTTCTTTTTCTGTTAGA
>CABUCP010000008.1 GCA_902490055.1 uncultured Klebsiella sp.
CTTTACGCAGCCGCGCGATATACTCTTCTTCGGCTAAATAATAACCAGGTTTTTTCATTAAATAGCTATGGCTGGCAGGCGTCTCCCCCCGCCACCACGCCGGGCGCGTATATTTCAGAATACAGCCCACCTGGGTCCAGGTGAGATTCATGCGCATCAGCGTGTGTACGATACGAATTCCCTGGGCGTTGCCTTCAAACCAGCACAGATCCTGACGCACCTTGCGCCGTAATTCGTTCAGTTGCCCTTCGCCTTCATGTAGACGGAGCGCGTCGACCGTACAGCGATCGTGGCTTAACGGCTGGCTGGCGGCATCTTTCGGCGCCAGACGTTTGCTAAACCAGTCGTTGATCGCCGCTTCGCCGAAATGGCCAAACGGCGGGTTGCCGATGTCATGCATCAGGCAGGCCATCTCCACGACGCTTTCAAACGGGCCGGTGAGTTCATCAAGCCCATAGCGCTCCAGCAGCTTTTGTTCCTTCAGGCGACTTAGCACTTCTTTTGCAATATAGCGCCCGACCTGCTGGACTTCGAGCGAGTGGGTAAGCCGCGTGCGCACCGCCGCGTTGCGCTCCAGCGGGAAGACCTGGGTTTTCTGCTGCAGACGGCGAATGGCCGGCGAGTTGATAATCCGCCCGCGGTCGCTTTCAAACACCCGCAGGATCTCGCGTTCCGTCTCTACGCCCTGCGGCGAACGGTAGCGTCGCCGCCAGTGAATCTTGTTGCGAAAATCAATATTTGCCATAGCCTCTCCCGCGCAAGCAATGCGCTTCCCCTTAAGCGCATGATAGACTATGCAGCTAATCCTGACACATCGCGAGTAAATCTATGAAAATTGGCATTATTGGCGCCATGGAAGAAGAAGTTACCCTTCTGCGCGACAAAATCGAGAACCGCCAGACTATCTCTATCGGCGGTAGCGAAATTTATACCGGCCAACTTCAGGGTACCGAGGTGGCGCTGCTGAAATCCGGAATTGGTAAAGTGGCCGCCGCCATGGGCGCAACCCTGCTGCTGGAGCGCTGCAAGCCGGATGTGATTATCAATACCGGTTCCGCCGGCGGCCTGGCGCCGACGCTGAACGTGGGCGATATCGTCGTCTCCGACGAAGCGCGCTACCACGATGCCGACGTTACCGCCTTTGGCTACGAATATGGCCAACTGCCGGGCTGTCCGGCTGGTTTCAAAGCTGACGACAAACTGATTGCCGCCGCGGAAACCTGCATTAAAGCCCTTAACCTCAATGCTGTCCGCGGTCTGATCGTCAGCGGCGATGCTTTCATCAATGGCTCCGTCGGGCTGGCGAAAATCCGCCATAACTTCCCGCAGGCGGTTGCCGTCGAGATGGAAGCTACCGCGATCGCCCACGTCTGCCACAACTTCAGCGTGCCTTTTGTGGTCGTGCGCGCAATTTCTGACGTCGCTGACCAGCAGTCGCACCTCAGCTTCGACGAATTCCTCGCCGTTGCCGCTAAGCAGTCCACCTTGATGGTGGAAAACCTGGTGCAGAACCTGGCGCGTGGCTAAGTCGCTACAAAAGGCGTTAACCGCCCTGCTGTTGCTCGCCCCGGTGTGGCTTTTCGCCGCGCCGCGGGTGGTCACCCTCTCCCCGGCCAATACCGAACTGGCCTTTGCCGCCGGCATTACGCCAGTTGGCGTCAGCAGTTTTTCCGACTACCCTCCCGAAGCCGCTAAAATAGAACAAGTCGCCAGTTGGCAAGGAATGAACCTTGAACGTATCGTCGCCCTGAAGCCCGATCTGGTGCTGGCATGGCGCGGCGGCAATGCCGAACGCCAGGTCAATCAGCTAAGCTCGCTGGGTATCAAGGTTATCTGGGTCGAAACCGGTTCGATTGAAGCGATTATCGCCACCCTGCGCCAGCTTGCGGCGTGGAGCCCGCAGCCGGAAAAAGCCCGTCAGGCGGCGCAGACGATGCAAGACGATTACGACGCGCTGAAAGCCCGCTATGCCAACGCGCCAAAAAAACGCGTCTTTCTACAGTTTGGCGCCAACCCGCTGTTCACCAGCAATAGCGCCTCGATCCAGAATCAGGTGTTAAGCCTGTGCGGCGGAGAAAACATTTTTGCCGCCAGCCGCGTCCCCTGGCCGCAGGTCAGCCGCGAACAGGTGCTATCGCGGCATCCGCAGGCAATAGTAATAACCGGCGACGCCAGTAAAATCCCCGCCGTTGAGCGCTATTGGCAAAATCAGCTCACAATTTCGCTCATTGCCTTACATAGCGACTGGTTTGAACGTGCGAGCCCACGTATTATCCTTGCCGCAAAACAACTGTGTACTGCCCTTGAGCAGGTAAAATAACGGCCTGGCAACAGGCTTTGAGCGGGAACTGACGATGCTTGTCTATTGGCTGGATATTATTGGCACAGCCGTATTTGCTATCTCCGGCGTCTTGCTGGCCGGAAAACTGCGCATGGACCCTTTTGGCGTGCTGGTGTTAGGCGTGGTCACCGCCGTCGGCGGCGGGACGATCCGCGATATGGCGCTGGCCAACGGCCCGGTGTTCTGGGTCAAAGATCCTACCGATCTGGTAGTGGCGATGGTCACCAGCATGTTAACGATTCTGCTGGTACGCCAGCCGCGGCGCATGCCGAAGTGGGTGCTGCCGGTACTGGATGCCGTCGGTCTGGCGGTATTTGTCGGCATTGGCGTGAATAAAGCCTTTATCGCCCACACCGGACCGCTGGTGGCTATCTGCATGGGAGTGGTCACCGGCGTCGGCGGCGGGATTATTCGCGACGTGCTGGCGCGCGAAGTCCCCATGATTCTGCGCACTGAAATCTACGCCACCGCCTGCATTGTTGGCGGCATCGTACACGCGACGGCGCACTACACCTTTCAGATGTCGCTGGAAAATTCGGCGATGTTAGGGATGCTGGTGACGCTGGGTATTCGCCTGGCGGCGATTCGCTGGCACCTGAAGCTGCCGACGTTTGCGCTGAATGACAGCGGGCGGTAGGAAAACAACCCCGGCGCGGCGATGTCGGCCGGGGGAAGCCTTAAACGCTGAACGAGGACCCGCAGCCGCAGGTGCTTTTCGCGTTCGGGTTGGTCACGATGAAACGCGAACCTTCCAGACCTTCAGTGTAATCAACGGCACCGCCGACCAGGTACTGCAGGCTCATTGGGTCAACCACCAGGCCAACGCCCTGTTTCTCGATGGTCATATCCCCTTCGTTGATCTGATCGTCAAAGGTGAAGCCATACTGGAAACCGCTGCAACCACCGCCGGTGATATACACGCGCAGTTTCAGGTTCGGATTATCTTCATCCGCAATCAGATGTTTTACTTTGTTAGCTGCGGCTTCGGTAAACTCCAGCGGCAACGCTACGTCATCACTCATTTTTTGCTCCCATTGATACTTCCGGCCGGTTAAAGAATAACCGGACCTTTTGAGCCATTATCTAATACCCTGGTAAATCGTTCAAGTATTCTCCCGGGGTACCTGCTGCGCTTTCGCTGCTTCTTCGGCCTTCTGTTTGGCCAGAGTACGCTGCAGAATGGTCGAATACAAAGGCTTACCGCCGAGGAACTGCGCCAACAGTGTTGCCCCAAGGCAGGTAATAATCATTGGCAAAATGAGCTGATAGTTATCGGTCATCTCCAGTACCAGCACAATGCCGGTCAGCGGCGCGCGAACCGAGGCGGCGAGCAGCGCGCCCATTCCGGCAATCGCGAAGGTGCCGGCATCCAGATGATAAGACGGGAACAGCGGGATAGCCGCCATTCCGAATGCCGTCCCCAGCAGCGTGCCCAGCGCCAGCATCGGCGCAAAAATCCCGCCCGGCGCGCCGGAGGAGAAACACAGCAGCGTGGTGATCACCCGCGCGATAAAGATGAACAGCAGTAGCCCAACCGAGAAGTTTCCGGCGGCGGCGATCGGGATTAAATTAAAACCGCCTCCTACCGCCGTCGGCTGCATCAGGCCAAGCAGGCCGCAGAGCCCGCCGATTAAGCCGCCGATCAGCACCCACTTTTTGATATTGCCGCCGTGGATACGCTGAAACATATCCTGGGTCCGCAGCACCAGAAAATTAAACAACGGCCCGAAGCAGCCAAAGATCATCCCCAGCACCAGATACAGCCACAGCGTATTCACCGGCGCATTGCTCAGCTTGCCGACCTCGATAATCGCCCCTTCGCCGTTAAAAATGCGGAACACGATGCTCGACATGATCACGCCGGTAAAGACGGCTTTAATCGAGATCAGGTTATAGCGGAACTGCGGGCGCATCTCTTCGATGATAAACAGAATCCCGGCCAGCGGCGCGTTGAAGGCCGCGGAGAGGCCTGATGCCGCGCCGGTGGCCAACAGCGTATGCCGCGCTTCGGGGCTGCGCAAACGAAAGACATCCACTACCATGCGCCCGATATTACCCCCAAGCTGTACCATTGGCCCTTCACGACCGAGCACCATTCCGGCGCCCAATGTCCCCATACCGCCGACGAATTTTACCGGCAGCACGCGCCACCAGCGCACCGGACGCAGCTCTTCCAGAGCGCCTTCAATCTCCGGGATCCCGGAACCACCGGCTTCCGGCGCAAAGCGGCGCACCAGAAAATAGCCGACCATCGCCAGCAGCGCCGAAAGAATGAACGCCAGCGGCCAGACCAGGAACCAGTGATCCGCCACCTGCACCAGCGCTCCGATGCGCTGGTTCTGTACCCAGTTCACGCTCTTTTCAAACGCCACGCCCACCAGCCCGGCCAGGGTGCCGACCACCGCCGCCATTAACAACACCGCGAGCGGCGTTTTGTCGCGTTGAATCAAACGGCGGACCGCATCGCTGCGCCGCACGCGAACAAACTGATGTGCTTCAAAAGAGGGAGTTTCTGCTTTCATGCCATTATCATTTATTGGTAATACAAATGAGAAGAGAGGCATTTTAGCCATCTCCGCGCCGCGCGTCGCCAAAAAATTGTTTCGTCCGCTTAGAGCCTATCCCAGTAGGCTCTTAATGTTTCAATTGGGCAAAACTTTCATAACCTTCCTGGAATAACTTAGAATAGCCGCATAACTTTATTCACGAACCAGGATCCTGGCCATGAGCAAATCTGAAAATCTGTATAACGCCGCACGCGAACTTATCCCCGGCGGCGTCAACTCGCCGGTTCGCGCCTTTACCGGCGTAGGCGGCACCCCGCTGTTTATTGAACGCGCTGACGGTGCTTACCTGTACGATGTCGATGGTAAAGCGTATATCGATTATGTCGGTTCCTGGGGTCCGATGGTGCTGGGTCACAATCACCCGGCCATCCGTAACGCGGTGATTGAAGCGGCGGAGCGCGGGTTAAGCTTCGGTGCGCCGACCGAAATGGAAGTCAAAATGGCGGAACTGGTTACTGAACTGGTACCGACCATGGATATGGTACGTATGGTGAACTCCGGTACCGAAGCCACCATGAGCGCCATTCGCCTGGCGCGCGGCTTCACCGGCCGCGACAAAATTATCAAATTCGAAGGCTGCTACCACGGCCACGCCGACTGCCTGCTGGTGAAAGCCGGTTCCGGCGCGCTAACTCTCGGCCAGCCGAACTCGCCGGGCGTCCCGGCCGATTTCGCGAAGCATACCCTGACCTGTACCTATAACGATCTCGCTTCAGTGCGCGCGGCGTTTGAACAATATCCGCAGGATATTGCCTGTATCATCGTCGAACCAGTGGCCGGTAATATGAACTGTATCCCGCCGCAGCCGGAATTCCTGCCGGGCCTGCGCGCGCTGTGCGACGAATTCGGCGCGCTGCTGATTATCGATGAAGTAATGACCGGCTTCCGCGTGGCGCTGGCTGGCGCCCAGTCATATTACGGCGTGGAGCCGGATCTGACCTGTCTTGGCAAAATCATCGGCGGCGGTATGCCGGTGGGGGCGTTCGGCGGCCGTCGTGAAGTGATGGACGCGCTGGCGCCGACCGGTCCGGTATATCAGGCCGGTACGCTGTCGGGCAACCCGATCGCCATGGCCGCAGGCTTCGCCTGCTTAAGCGAAGTGGCGCAACCTGGCGTGCATGAAACTCTGACTGACCTGACGAATCAACTGGCGGATGGCCTGCTGAAAGCGGCGCGTGAAACCGGGATCCCGCTAGTGGTCAATAACGTCGGCGGTATGTTCGGTATCTTCTTTACCGCTGCCGAAACCGTCACCTGCTATCAGGACGTGGTGAAGTGCGATGTCGAGCGCTTTAAGCGCTTCTTCCACCTGATGCTGGAAGAAGGCGTATATCTGGCGCCGTCGGCGTTCGAAGCCGGATTTATGTCGGTCGCCCACAGTGAAGAAGATATAAACAACACCATCGACGCGGCGCGCCGGGCGTTCGCCAAACTGTAAGGTTCTTTACATGCCGGATGGCGCGTTGCTTATCCGGCCTACCATTGTTTGGTAGGTCGGGTAAGGCGTTAGCCGCCACCCGACAAAAAAACGGCACCATCCGGGATCGTTAGCGGCTCTGCTTTCTCAGTAAATAGATAAAGTACGGCGCGCCGATAAAGGTCGACAACAGCCCTGCCGGGATCTGGTAGGGGAACATAATCATTCGCCCGCACCAGTCGGCAAAGACCAGCAGAATCCCGCCAATCAGCCCGGAAATGACCATATGCGGCATCGTCCGGCGAAAGCCCATCATCCTCGCAATGTGCGGCGCCATCAGGCCGACAAAACTCAACGGCCCAATGGTCAGCGTCGCCGTCGCCGTCAGGCTCGCCGCCAGCAGCAGTAAACCAACCCGCGATGGCGTCAACGCCACTCCCACCGCCCGCGCGGCCTCGCCGCCCAGCGGCAGAATCGTCAGCCAGCGGCGGCAAAGCGGCGCTAGCGCCAGCAGCGCCAGCATAACTACACCGCTGCGCAGCACCATCTCCGGCGTCGCGCTGTAGGTTGAACCGGAAATCCACGTCAGGATCTGCGCCATGCGCGGATCGCCGCTGGCCTGCAGCATCATCAATAACATGGTGAACGCGGTACTTAGCGCCATCCCCGCCAGCAGCATCCGGTGCGGCGAGAAACCGCCGCGCCCGGCGGCGATCAGGATCACCAGCAGCGTGGCCGCAGCGCCAAGACTGCCGGCAGGCAGCAGCCAGACAAAGGCGTTACCCGGTACGAAGAACAGCATCAACACCACGCCGAACGCCGCGCCGGAGCTAATCCCGAGGACTTCCGGGCTGGCCATCGGGTTACCGGTCAGGCGTTGGATGATGCAGCCGGCAACGGCCAGCATCACCCCGGCAAACAGCGCGGAGAGCACCCGCGGCCAGCGCCAGGGCAGCAACTGCTCCAGCAGATCGCCGCTCGCCCACTGCCAGCCGTGCGCATCGCGGCCAAAGGCCAGCGCCGCGGTGACCGCCAGCAGCAACAGCGCTAATCCGCCCAGCGCGACCCACTGTACGTTGTGGCGTTCAATCAGCGCTTTATCGCCGCCGTTCATCACCGGCGCGCTGATGCTACGCAAGCGCGGCAGCAGCCATAGCAATAAAGGCGCGCCAATCAGCGCCGTCACCGACCCCGTCGATACTTCCATCCATACCCGGGTAAGCCAGAGAATAATTTGATCCGAGAGCCACAGGATCAGCGCACCAATCAGCGCCGCCAACAGCAGCCGCGACAGCAGACGACGGGCGCCGAGCATTTTCGCCAGCAGCGGCGCAAACAGGCCGATAAAACCGATAATCCCCACCGCGTTGACCAGCAGCGCGCTGATGACAATTGCCAGCGTCAGAGCGCCCAGCCGCGCCAGCGACAGCGCTAGCCCGAGGTTGCGCGCCACGCCGTCATCCAGCCCCATCAGGGTTAACGGGCGCAGCAGCAGCAGCGTCAACATCGCCCCGCCGAGCAATTGCGGCCACAGACGCTGCGCCACGCTCCAGTCGGTTTGCGTTAGCGTGCCGGTGCTCCACAGGAACATACTCTGCAGCTGGTCATGATGGAAAATCACCATCAGTTGGTTGATCGCCCCACAATACAGGCTGACCACCAGACCGGCCAGAATCAGCGTCACCGGCGACAAACGCTTGCCCCACGAGACGCCAAACACCAGCGCGCCCACCAGGCATGCCCCGGCCAGCGCGGCAAACTGCGACGCCAGCACGCCGGGAATAGCCCACAGCGCGGTGACCGTCATCCCCAGCTGCGCGCCGGTGGCGACGCCAAGGGTTGTCGGTTCCGCCAGCGGGTTACGCAGCACCTGCTGGAACAGCACGCCGACTAATCCCAGCCCGGCGCCGACCAGCAGCGATACCGCCAGCCGCGGCAGCAGACTGTAATGGAACAGCATCTGGGAGATATTATCGATATCCGGCTGCCGCAGCGCCTGACGCCATTGCCCATAGGGCAAGGCGATATTGAGGTTGACGATGCTCAACGCGAAAGCGGCAACCAGCAGTATGGCCAGCAGGATAATGGCTAACGGCGAGATACGCGTATTCATACCGCCCTCCCCTGCGCATCGGCCAGCACGCGGGCGAAATGCATCGCCGACAGCGTCGCGCCGTAGAACCAGACCGCCGGAACCCGCTGGAAGCGCCCCGCGCGCACGAAGGGCATCGCCTGCCACAGCGGCGTCGCCATCAGTTGGGCCATCTCCCGATCGTTACCGTGATCGAAGCAGATCACATCGGCTTCTTTAAATTCCGCCAGACGATCGATTCCGACGGTGATACTGCCCCAGAATGCCGCTTCACCGCGCCAGGCGTTTTTAATACCAAAGCGGTCGAGCACTTCCTGGAACAGACAGTTCTCGCCGAATACCAGTACGTGGCGGGCATCAAGCAATGAAATCATCAGCAACGGGCGATCGCCTCGGCCGGCAAAGCGCGGACGCAGGCTCGCTATCAGCGCATCGAATTCCGCCAGATGGCGTTTCGCCTGCGGCTGTTTACCCAGCAGTTCGGCCATTTCCAGCAGCGAACGCTGGGCCATCGCCAGCGGGCGTTTGCCGTCGCTGAAGGTGAAACCGCGCCCGGGCGCGATACGCGCCAGTTTTTCCGCCGACGGGCCATAGCCCGCCGACCAGACGATAAACGACGGTTTCATCTGCGTCAGCAGCTCAAGATTGGGCTCAGTGCGCAGACCGACATCAATGACCGAGGCAGGCAGCGCGGGTTCATTCACCCACAGGTTGTAGTTGGGGATGTCGGCCACGCCGTAGGGCGTGACGCCGAGCGCCAGCAGCAGTTCCGCCGGTAACCACTCCAGCGCGACGACGCGCTGCGGGTCAACGTTCGCCGCCTGCGCGCCGCGCATCTGCCACAGCAGCGGCGACAGCGCCATTGCCGTTAGCAGGCGCCGGCGTGAGAAAAAGTTCGAGTTTTCCATCAATAGACAAAGCTTACCGGCGCAGCGCCCGCCGGGTGTGGCAGGATGCCCATCGGGATACCGTAGATTTGCTCCAGCGTTTCGCTGCGCATCAGTTCCGCCGGGGTTCCCTGGGCAATCATTTCGCCGCCGCGCAGCGCGACCAGATAGTCGCAGTAGCGGGCAGCCATATTAATATCGTGCAGAACCGCGATAACCGTCAGGCCGCGCTGCTGGCTGAGTCGATGCACCAGCGCCAGCACGTCAACCTGATGGGCGATATCCAGCGCCGACGTCGGCTCATCGAGCAGCAGGCAGCGGCTATCCTGCGCCACCAGCATGGCGATCCACGCCCGCTGACGTTCACCGCCGGAAAGACTATCTACCAGCCGATGCGCCAGCGGCTTCAGCCCTACCAGAGCGATGGCCTCTTCTACTTTTTCGCGATCCGCCGCGCCGAAGCGCCCTAGCGCGCCGTGCCAGGGATAGCGGCCAATCGCCACCAGCTCGCGTACCGTCATCCCTTCCGCCGCCGGCAGTTGCTGCGGCAGATAAGCCACTTTGCGGGCAAAGGCTTTACTGCTCCAGCTCTCCAGCGGCTGCCCGTCCAGCAGTACATCACCGTCGGAAGGCGGCTGATGGCGGCCGAGCATTTTCAGTAGCGTGGATTTGCCGGATCCGTTATGGCCAATCAGGCCGGTTACTTTTCCGGCCGGGAAGGTTAGCGAAAGGGGATGAAGCAGCGTCCGACCGGGAACGCGAAAGGTCACGCGATCTAACGAAAAGGTGGTGTCAGAGTGCGAAGTCTGTTCCTGCATAGCAACGACCTGATATTGGGCGCGGCGAACCGCGCCCGTGAGTAGTTAGAAGCGGAAGGTTGCGGTAGCAACGACCTGACGTCCCGCGCCCCAGTAGCATGCATATTCGCTATAGCAGCTGGAGACATATTCGCGGTCGAACAGGTTGTTAACGTTGACGCCGACTGAAGATCCCGGCAGGCCAAAGCGCGCCAGATCGTATTTCACCGTCGCATCCATCAGCGCATAACCGGCCACATTGAAGGAATCATTTTTCTTACCGGTGCTGGTGTCATTTTTGTAGTAGCTGACCGTTGAACCGATATAACGCGCGCCTGCTCCCACCGTCAGACCGCTGAGCGCGGTTTCGTGGAAGGTGTAATCCGCCCACAGCGACGCCATATTGCGCGGCACTTCCGCCGGACGCTTGCCTTCGAAGACGGTATCGTGGGTATATTCGGCATCGGTATAGCTGTATGCCGCGGTCACGTTGACGTTCGCATTAACCGCCGCTTTCGCTTCCAGTTCAAAGCCGCGCGAGCGGATTTCACCGGTTTGCACGCTGAACAGCCCGGTCGGATCGCTCGGATCTGCCGTCAGGTTCTTATCTTTGGTCAGTTGATAGACCGCCGCGGTGACCACCACCGGCATATCTTTCGGCACGTATTTCACGCCGGCTTCGTACTGCTTGCCGCGCGATGGATCGAACGGTTTGCCGCTGCTATCGGAGCCGGATACCGGTTCGAACGATTCGCTATAGCTGAAATACGGGGAGATACCGTTATCGAACAGGTAGTTAATCCCGCCGCGCCAGCTGAACTGCTGGTCGTGATTCTCGGCCATGCTACTGGTCGAACGGGTGAAGGTCGAGGTAGTGGCGTAATCGTAACGACCGCCTAAGGTCATCACCCACTTATCCCACTCCATCTGGTCCTGCGCATACAGGCCGGTCTGCTCCATACGGTTCAGTACCGCGTACGGGAAGTTCACATTCACGTTCGGGTTGCCGTACTGCGGATTGGTCATGCTAATGGCATCCGCCGTGCCGTAGTCCGCGTCAACGTCGTTACGCATCCGCGAGTAGTCAACGCCGGTCAGCAGGGTGTGGTTCACCGCGCCGGTGGCGAAATCAGACTGCAGCTGGGTATCAACGGTGAAGGTATTCAGATGCTCATCGGAACGAACGTAGGCGCGGTTAATTTTACCCGGTTCCTGATAGCCATTGCCATAGACCGAACGATACAGCGTATGCACATCGGCATAGCGCAGATTCTGACGCACGGTGAAGGTGTCATCAAACTGATGGGAGAAGCTATAGCCAACCATCTGCTGACGGCGCGCCATCTTGTTATCGGACTCGCCTTCGTTGAAATCGGTCGGCAGTTTATGCGCCTTACCGTTAGCGTCGTAGTACGGCACCACGGTGCCTTCGCGCGGCAGCCAGCCGTAATAGCCCGCATACGGGTCATTCTGGAAGTTGCTCAGGAAGGTGAAATCGGTTTTATCATCCGGACGCCAGCTGAAAGACGGGGCGATGGCATAACGGGTCGATTTCGCCATCTGCTGCTGAGCATCCTGGCTGCGGCCTAAACCGGTCAAACGGTAAGACCACACGCCGTTATCATCAATGGCATCGCTGAAGTCAAAGCCGGTCTGCCACAGGTTATCGGTACCCATTTTGAACTGGACTTCTTTCAGCGGCTCGGTGGTCGGGCGCTTGCTGACCATGCTGACGATACCGCCGGGGTTACTGTTGCCGTACAGCACCGACGTTGGCCCGCGCATCACTTCCACGCGTTCCAGGAAATAAGGGTCCATGGAAACTTCAGAGTAGTTGTTACCCTGCAGCTTCATGCCATCCAGATACTGGTTGGTGTTCACCGTCGATGAGGTGGTGAAACCGCGGATGGTAACTACATCATAGGTGGTCGAGCTGCCGCGGGTCGAGAATACGCTCGGGGTGTAGGAGAGCGCTTCTTTAACCGTTGTCGGCTGCCTCATATCCATCTCCTCGCGGGTAACCACGGAGATAGATTGCGGCGTTTTTTCGATCGGGGTATCGGTTTTGGTCGCCGTGGCGGAACGCTTCGCCGCGATAGTTGGAGCCGGCCCCCAGGCGCTTTCCTGGCTGGCTGGCGCCGCGGTAACGACGAGGGTTTCTTCTTTCGGTTGTTCCGCAGCCTGTGCATAGACAGACATGCCGCTAACCGCCGTGGCTACTACAACTGCGATTTTACGCAGCGAGTGATTTGGCTGAGCAGTTTTTGGACGCGCCATTGGTATATCTCTGATGAAAGTGAATGATAACGTAAACGAGAATTATTATTATGACGGGTGACATAATAGGCGAAACGCGGAAGCCAAGGCAAGCGCTATGCCAGGTCTGAATCGCTAAGGGATTAATTAATAACCAGACGGTTATTAAGGGGTTATCACTCTGTTACGCGGATGAGCAGAATAAAAAAGCCCTACGTATTAGGGGGCTGTTCAGACTTTTCGCTTAAGCAGTTTTAGTTGCCGCCGAACATATCTTTAATCCAACCGGCGACGCCGTCGCTCTTCTCCTGCTTCGCCGGCTGCTGCTGTTGCTGCTGCGGCTGGTTAGCAGGCTGCTGCTGCCCGGACTGGTTGAACGGATTATTGGCTTCCTGCTGTTGCTGCTGCTGTTGCTGCAGGGCTTCGCCCTGGCGGCACAGCGTATCCGGCGAGGTAGTCCACACCGGCAGAGAGCGCATACCACCGCTACACTGGAAGAAACCGTTGCTGTCGACGCCCATATCCACCACATCTTCCGGCGGCGTCAGCGCCAGCGGCGTCGGGGTCTGGTTAGCCAGGTAGCGTTGATAAATCGACATCGCGCCGCTGGCCCCGTACAGCTTGGTTGGCTGGTTGTTATCGCGGCCAACCCAAGTAATGGTCACCTGGCTGCCATCGATACCGGCGAACCAGGTATCCACGTTGTTGTTGGTGGTCCCGGTTTTACCCGCCAGATGCAGGCCCGGATACTTGGCGCCAAGCTGGCGACCGGTACCGCGCTGCACCACCTGCTGCATCGTCCACAGGGTCATATAAGCCGCCTGCGCCGGAACCGCGCGTTCCGCCTGCGGATAGCTCTGATACAGCACCGTACCGTCTTCAGCGATAACGGAACGCAGCGCCGACAGCGTCGCGCGGTTACCGCCGCTGGCGATAGTCTGGAAGGCCTGCGCCACTTCAATCGGCGTCAGGTTCAGGGCGCCGAGGATCATCGCCGGTACCGCATTCAGTTGCTCTTTTGGCACGCCCAGCTTCTGCCAGGTATCGGTAATCGCCGGCAGTCCCAGAGACATCCCGAGGTTCACCGTCGGCACGTTCATTGAACGGGTCAGGGCATCCACCAGCATCACCTGGCCGCTGAAGCGGCGATCGTCGTTCTGCGGCGACCAGGTCTGGCCGTTCGACAAGCGAATCGTCACCGGCGCATCGGCAATCCACGTATTCAGGCGATACTGATTCGGCTGGCTCAGCGCGGTCAGATAAGTGGCCGGTTTTGCCAACGAACCAATTGAGCGACGAGCCTGCATCGCGCGGTTGTAGCCAGCAAACTGCGGCTCCGCGCCGCCGACCATCGCCCGGACTTCGCCGGTAAAGCGGTCAACAACCACCATCGCGGTTTCCAGATCCGGCAGCTTACGCTGTTTCTTCAGCGCCGGGATCCCTTCGATAGCCGCTTTTTCCGCCGCATCCTGGGCCACAGGATCGAAGGTGGTAAAGATCTTCACGCCGGAGAGATCTTTCACTTTATCGCCCAGCTTCGCCTGCAGCTCCTGACGCACCATCTGCATGAACGCCGGCTGTGGAGAAATAACGCCCCCACGCGGCTGCACGCCCAGCGGACGCGCGCTCAGCATGTCGTACAGCTCCTGATCGATCACGTTCTGCTGCTGCAGCAGACGCAGCACCAGGTTACGCCGCTCGAGCGCCAGTTTCGGGTTGCGCCACGGGTTATAGATCGACGCCCCTTTCACCATCCCGACCAGCAACGCCTGCTGATCGAGGCTCAGTTCTTCCACCGGGCGGCCAAAGTAGTACAGGCTCGCCAGCGGGAAGCCGCGGATTTCGTTATCGCCGCTCTGACCGAGGTACACTTCGTTCATGTACAGCTCGAGGATACGATCCTTGCTGTAGCGGCCATCGACGATCAGCGCCATATAGGCTTCGTTAGCCTTACGCCAGTAAGAGCGTTCGCTGGAGAGGAACAGGTTCTTCACCAGCTGCTGGGTCAGGGTACTCGCCCCCTGCACCGTTCGCCCCGCCGTCAGGTTAGCCAGCACCGCGCGGCCCATTGAGTACAGGCTGATGCCGTCATGCTCGTAAAAGTGGCGGTCTTCGGTTGCCAGCAGGGTATCCACCAGCAGATCCGGGAAGCCGCTACGCTTAACGAACAGGCGCTGCTCGCCGTTCGCCGACTGCAGCATGGTGATCAGGCGCGGATCGAGACGGAAGAAACCGAACTGGCGGTTGTTATCCATATTCTCGATGGTGTCCAGATGATCGCCATCGAAGGTCAGACGCGCGCGCACCTGGCCCTCTTTGCTATCCGGGAAATCAAACGGACGGCGGATCATCTCGATGCTATTTGCCTGCACGGTGTATTCGCCAGGGCGCGTCATCGCGCTAACCTGACGGTACTGGGTCGCATTAAGCAGGCGCACCATCTCGTTTTTGCTGATCTGCATATCCGGCTCAAGGTTGACCATCCGGCCATACACCGCCGCCGGCAGTTCCCAGACTTTACCGTCAATGCGGCTGCGAATTTTCTGATCGAGGTAAACGCCATAAGCGGCAATAATCACCGCAAAGACAATCCCTAACTTGACCAGCAGCCACAGCCAGCTGCGTTTGCGACGAGGCTTACTGCCTTTGCCTTTTCCTTTCTTCGGCACTGGTCGTTGATCCTCATAATCGTCATCATAGTCATCGTCGTAGTCCTCTTCCCGGACCCGGCGACGGGTGACTTTTTGTTTTGCCGGACGTGAGGGTTTCCCCTTACGTCCGATAGGCTCGCGGTCATCTCCCGCCATGCTTTTTCTCCGCAACTTTCAGGCGTAAAGGCCTGATTCTCAATACTTCCCCTTGTAGGAGGAAGAAGATATCTCTCAATTTCACACCCGCCGCGCTGCCGCAGCCGACGTCATTCATATAATCTTCGAAGAATATTTCATTAAACAAATCATATAATTATCTGTTCAAGCTGAAGAATATCTCCGGACATAGCACGAATTGTCCAGGCCACAGAGAATAGCACTAATCCGCACCATTCTTAACCAGCATTTTACAACCACAAAACGCGATAAACGGTAAAATATGATGTTTTTTAATAACATAAATATTGCGCCGCGTGACGCAGGCCACCTATTTTCGGAACCGCGCTCACCGCAAAGGCGTGGCGCCTCAGGAATATTTTTTCGTCCGCCGGGTCGGCGCGGTATTCGCCGGATCATCCGGCCAGACGTGTTTCGGGTAACGCCCCTTCATCTCTTTTTGCACTTCGCGATAGGCCCCTTGCCAGAAGGCGCTCAAATCGCGAGTAATTTGCAGAGGTCGCTGCGCGGGTGACAGAAGCTCCAAGACCAGCGGCACCCGCCCTTCGGCGATCTGCGGCGTCGTCGCCTCGCCGAACATCTCCTGCATCCGCACCGCCAGCGCCGGCGGATTATCTTCATGATAGCGAATGGCGATACGGCTGCCGGTCGGCACCGTGTAGTGGGTCGGCAGCTCGTTATCCAGCTTCTGGCGCAGCGGCCACGGCAGCCAGTTTTGCAGCGCCTGGTGCAGGTCTACCGCCTTTAGCGCCCGAAGCGAATGCACACCGCTCAGCTGCGGCAACAGCCACGTCTCCAGCGAAGCCAATAGCGACGCATCGTCAACGGCGGGCCAGCCCGCTTCCGGCAGCCACTGCGCGGCGCAGTGCAGACGCAGGCGCAGTTGTTCGGCTTCCGGCGTCCAGTTCAGCACCCCGAGTCCTTTATCACGGATGCCGTTGAGCATCGCCTGGTGCAGTTCCTCTTCCGACGGCTTCGCCAGCGGTTGGGTTTTTATTACCAGTTGGCCAATACAGGTACGCCGCCAGGCTTTTAGGGTGCCCTGCGTTTCATCCCACTCAACGGTGTCGGAACGGGTAACCAGCTCGGGGCATTGCTCGACCAGCTCGCCGATATCCACCGGCAGCGCCAGCAAAATCCGCGCATCGGGCGCCGAACTGCCCTGCAGCAGCAGCGGCGCAATTAACCACTCGTGACGAACAAGCACATCATCGGCATCAAGCATCGCGCCCATACCGTTAGCAAGCTGATAGCGCCCTTCCTGACCACGGCGGCGGGCAATACGGTCGGCAAACGCCGGCGCCAGCAATGCCGCCATTCGCTGGGCGTCAGGCTGGCCGCCGCGGCTCGCCAGACGCTTCATTAGCTGCTGCGCCCGCTGCTGCCAGTTGCCCTGCTGGCGCGCAAAGGCGACGACTAAATCGCTGCTGCCGCCGCGCGGCGGTTCCTCAAGGATAGCCGCCAGTTTTGCCGCCGTCGCCGCATCATCGGCCGAGTCGGCGGCCGTTAGCATGGCCGCAAGACGCGGGTCATTACCCAGCATCGCCATTTTTCGCCCGTGAGCCGAAAGACGTTCGCCCTCCAGCGCCGACAGCGCCGTCAACAACCGCCGCGCCGCCGCCAGATTCACCGCCGGCGGCAGATCCAGCCAGCGCAGCTCTGCCGGGTCGCGGCAGCCCCATTGCAATAGCTCCAGCAGCAAACCTGACAAATCGCTTTGCAGGATTTCCGCATCGCTCTGCGCCGCCGCGCGCTCCGCCTGCTCTTTCGCCAGTAGATGCAGGCAGACCCCAGGCTCCAGACGCCCGGCGCGACCGGCGCGCTGGGTCATTGACGCCTGGCTTATCCGCTGGGTGATTAGCCGGGTCAGGCCGGTGCGCGGATCGAAGCGCGCGACCCGTTCCTGGGCGCTGTCCACCACCAGGCGGATACCTTCAATCGTCAAACTGGTTTCGGCAATATTGGTCGCCAGCACCACTTTACGCATCCCGGCAGGCGCCGGGAGAATCGCTTTGCGCTGTTCGCTCAGCGGTAGCGCGCCGTATAGCGGGCATAACAGCACATCGCTGGCTACCCGTTCGCTTAACTGCTCCTGCACGCGCTGTATTTCACCGACGCCGGGTAGAAACAGCAGCATCGACCCCGACTCCTCGCGCAGCAGATCCGCGGCGGCAATCGCCACCGCTTCGGCGAAGCGCTGATGGGTCGCCAGAGGCGCAAAGCGGCGCTCAACCGGAAACGCGCGGCCATCGGAAACCACCACCGGCGCTTCCGGCAACAGGCGCTGCAGCCGGTCGTTATCCAGCGTCGCCGACATGATCAGTAGCTTAAGATCGTCGCGCAGCCCCTGCTGGACGTCCAGCAACAGCGCCAGCGCCAGATCGGCCTGCAGGCTACGTTCATGAAATTCATCGAGGATCACCAGCCCCACGCCGGAAAGCTCCGGATCGTGCTGCAGGGTGCGGGTTAAGATCCCTTCGGTGACCACTTCCAGGCGGGTATTCGGCCCCACGCAGCTTTCGGCGCGCATCCGATAACCGACCGTTTCTCCTGGTTTTTCTCCCAGCAGCTCCGCCAGGCGCTGGGCGACGTTACGCGCCGCCAGCCGCCGCGGCTCCAGCAGAATTATCCGGCCATCAATGTTGCCGTCAGCGAGGATCTGCAGCGGCAGCCAGGTTGATTTACCGGCGCCGGTGGGCGCATTCAGCAGCACCTGGGGCGCCTGCTGTAGAGCGGTGAGAAGTTCAGGAAGAATTGCGGCAACCGGCAATGAGGACACGAAAGGCTCCGGAGGTTAACATTCGAGGGCAAGCATTGTAGCATCCCTGTAATTCATTACCGAGTCTCTATCATGTCCGAGCCGAAACGGCTGTTTTTCGCCCTTGAGCTGCCGAAAACGATACAGAAACAGATTATTCACTGGCGCGCCGCCCATTTTGCCGATGATGCCGGAAGGCCGGTCGCCGCCGATAACCTGCACCTGACGCTGGCGTTTCTCGGCGATGTTAGCGCCGAAAAACAACGCGCGCTGTCGGCAATGGCCGGACGCATTCAGCAACCGCCATTTACCCTAACGCTCGACGACGCCGGCCAGTGGCTGCGCTCGCGCGTGGTGTGGCTCGGTACCCGCCAGCCGCCGCGCGGCATGCTGCAGTTAGCCAATATGCTGCGCGCTCAGGCGGCGCGAAGCGGCTGCTATCAAAGCCCGCAGCCGTTTCATCCGCACATCACCCTGCTGCGCGACGCCCGCCACGCGGTGCCGATCCCGCCGCCGGGTTTTCAGTGGCAGGTGCCGCTCGAGGAATTTGTGCTTTATGAGTCCAGCTTTAGCCGCGGGCGTACCCGCTACCGTGCGCTGGAACGTTATCCATTTACCAGGGAAATCTGATGCAGTTCATTCCGCCTTTGCAGTCCGCCACCTTGATTAAACGTTACAAACGGTTTCTGGCCGATGTGGTCACGCCGCAGGGCCAGGAGCTGACGCTACACTGCCCGAATACCGGCGCGATGACCGGCTGCGCCACGCCGGGCGATACCGTCTGGTATTCCACTTCCGAAAATCCTAAACGTAAATACGCGCACACATGGGAATTAACTGAAACCCAGCAGGGGGCCATAATATGCGTTAACACGCTACGGGCGAATACCCTGGCGAAGGAAGCGGTGCTTGCCGGAAATATCCCCGCGCTGAGCGGGTATAACATTCTGAAAAGCGAAGTAAAATATGGTGAAGAAAATAGCCGAATCGATCTTATGTTACAGGCGAAAGGCCGCCGTAACTGCTATATTGAAGTGAAATCGGTTACGTTGGCGGAACAAGAGTACGGTTACTTCCCCGATGCCGTTACCGAGCGCGGCCAGAAGCACCTGCGGGAGCTAATGAGCGTAGCCGCCGCA
>CABUCP010000009.1 GCA_902490055.1 uncultured Klebsiella sp.
TCTGGAGGAGATCACGATGGGTGATGCATTGGGGCTTATCGAAACCAAAGGTCTGGTGGCCTGTATTGAAGCAGCGGATGCGATGTGTAAAGCCGCCAACGTCGAATTGATTGGCTATGAAAACGTCGGCTCCGGCCTGGTCACCGCGATGGTGAAAGGCGACGTCGGCGCGGTAAAAGCGGCGGTCGATTCCGGCGTTGAATCCGCACAGCGCATCGGCGAAGTGGTGACCTCGCTGGTCATCGCGCGTCCGCATAACGACATCAACAAAATCGTCTCGCATTACAAGATTGCGGACTAACGGAGAAACCTGATGAAAGAAGCGCTTGGTCTTATCGAAACCAAAGGTCTGGTGGCCTGTATCGAAGCCGCGGACGCGATGTGCAAAGCCGCCAACGTTGAGCTGATCGGCTATGAAAACGTCGGTTCCGGCCTGGTTACCGCGATGGTGAAAGGCGACGTCGGCGCGGTCAACGCGGCGGTCGACTCCGGCGTGGAAGCGGCGAAACGCATCGGCGAAGTCGTCAGCTCTCGCGTCATCGCGCGTCCACATAACGACATCGAAAAAATCGCGGCGCAGCACAAAGCATGACCTGACAGGGCGCGCCCCGTCTCCACTCTTTTCGTCTGATGAAGGATAGACTCATGATTGAACTGGATAACGATTTGCAGTCCCGGCAGAACGCCCGGGAACTGGTGCGCAACGCCAAAAAGGCGCAGGCGATCCTGGCCACCTTTTCGCAGCAGCAAATCGACGCCATCGTGAAAAACGTGGCCCAGGAAGCAGCGCACCACGCCGAAGCGCTGGCGAAAATGGCCGCGGAAGAAACCGGTTTTGGCAACTGGCAGGACAAAGTGCTGAAAAACCGCTTCGCCTCGCTGCGCGTCTACGACGCCATCAAAGATATGAAGACCGTTGGCATCATTCATGACGACCCGGTAAAAAAAGTGATGGACGTGGGCGTGCCGCTCGGCGTGATTTGCGCGCTGGTCCCCTCAACTAACCCAACTTCTACTGTTATCTACAAAGCGCTGATCGCCCTCAAGGCCGGCAACGCCATTATCTTCTCCCCGCATCCGGGCGCGCGTCAGTGCAGCTGGAAGGCGATTGAAATCGTCAAACGCGCGGCAGAAGCGGCCGGCGCCCCGGCAGGCAGCGTTGACGGCATCACCCAGCTAACGCTCGAAGCCACCTCCGAACTGATGCACAGCAAAGACGTGTCACTGATCCTCGCCACCGGCGGCGAAGGCATGGTGCGCGCGGCCTACGCCTCCGGCACCCCGACCATCAGCGGCGGCCCGGGCAACGGACCGGCATTTATCGAACGCAGCGCCGATATCCATCACGCGGTGAAAGATATCGTCACCAGTAAAACCTTCGATAATGGCGTGATCTGCGCCTCCGAGCAGTCGATCATCGTCGAACGCTGCATTTACGATGACGTTCACCGCGAGCTGGAAGCGCAGGGCGTCTACTTCATGAATGAAGATGAAGCGGCGAAAATGGCGGCACTGCTGTTGCGCCCGAACGGCACCATCAACCCGAAAGTGGTCGGCAAAACCGCGCTGTACCTAAGCCAGATGGCGGGCTTCTGCGTCCCGGCCAGCACCAAAGTGCTGATCGCCGAACAGACCACCGTGTCGCCGAAAAACCCCTACTCGCGCGAAAAACTGTGCCCGGTGCTCGGCCTGTATGTGGAAGAGGACTGGAAAGCCGCTTGCCACCGCGTGGTCGAACTGCTGACCAACGAAGGGCTTGGCCATACGCTGGTGATCCACACCCGCAACCAGGACGTCATCCGCCAGTTCTGCCTCGAAAAACCGGTTAACCGCATCCTGATTAATACTCCGGCGGCGCTCGGCGGGATCGGCGCGACCACCAACATCTCCCCGGCGCTGACCCTCGGCTGCGGCGCGGTCGGCGGCGGCTCCAGCTCCGACAACGTCGGCCCGATGAACCTGCTTAATATCCGCAAAGTCGGCTACGGCGTGCGCTCAATTGACGAACTTCGCGCCCCGGGTAGCCGCGTGGAGCCGCAGCCGACCATCGTCACCCCGGCAAGCGACCCGCAGCTCAGCATCCTCGATGACGCGCGCTTCAACGCCCCGGCCAGCACAGCGGTAACGCATCGCGCAGGCAGTGACGATCGCTTCGCCGCCGCTGGCGCCACGGTCGACGTGGAAGGCGAAATCAACGAGCAAAACGTGGAACGCGTTATCCGCCAGGTGCTGAAGCGCCTTGCTAAGTAACGCACTGATATAAGGCGATAAAACGATGATTCTCGCAAAGGTAACCGGCCATATCGTCGCCACGCAGAAATGCGATGAGCTACGCGGCAGCAACCTGCTGTTGGTCACCCGACTGGATGACAACCAGCAGCCGATGAAGGACCAGACCTGGGTCGCCGTCGATAACGTCGGCGCCGGTATGCACGACATCGTGCTGGCGGAAGAGTACTTCGCGCTCAATAAAGACCGCTACAAAGCAATGTCGGTGGTCGCCATTGTCGAGAACGTGTTTCGGGACGCCTAACAGGAGTGAATAGCCCAATGAGTGAATTTTTACTGAAACCGCGGATTTGCTTCGGTCAGGACGCCCTCTCGGTGCTGAACGAACTCTCCGCCCGCAGCGTGCTGCTGGTGACCGATAAAGCGATGGTCAAGTTTGGCCTCGCCGAGCGCGTCATCGCTCTGCTGCGCCAGCGCGGGATCGCCTGCCAGGTCTGGGATGACGTGGTGGCGGATCCGGATATCGCCACCGTGGTACGCGGCATGAAGCTGATGGATAGCCACTACCCGGATCTGGTTATCGCGCTCGGCGGCGGTTCGGTTATTGATGCCGCCAAAGCGGTTATTTTCTCCCTGGCGCAAACCCGTCCGCGGGGCAACCGTCCGCGTCCAGGCTTCGTCGCTATCCCGACCACCAGCGGCACCGGTTCGGAAGTCACCGCCTTTTCGGTAGTGAAGGCCAACGCGGAAAAACTGGTGCTGGTGGATGCGTCGCTGCTACCGGATATCGCCATTCTTGACCCGGCGCTGGTGGCTTCAGTGCCGCCGGCGATTACCGCCGACACCGGCATGGACGTGCTGTGTCACGCTCTCGAAGCCTACGTCTCCCGCGCCGCCAGCGACTTTTCCGATGCGCTGGCGGAGAAAGTAGTGCAGCAGGTGTTCCGCTATCTGCCGACCTGCTGGCGCAGCGGCGGCGACCTGCTGGCGCGCGAAAAAATGCATAACGCCTCCTGCATGGCGGGCATGGCCTTCACCAACGCGTCGCTGGGGATAACCCACAGTCTGGCGCATGCCCTCGGCGGTGTTTTCCGCGTGCCCCATGGCCGCGCCAACGCCCTGCTGATGGCGGAAGTCGCCGCATGGAACGCCGATTTCCACGGCCAGTGCGACACCCACGCCGCGCAAAAATATGCCCGTCTGGCGCATCTGCTGGATCTGCCTGCCGCCACGCCGCGTCAGGGCGTCGCCAGCCTGCTGGTCGCCATTCAGGCTTTAAAAGAAGAGATGAACATGCCCTCCGGCATTAGCGACACCGGCATTGAGGCGCCTGAATTCGAACGCCGCCTGCCGGAGATGGTCGGCCAGGCGCTGCGCGACAGCTGTACCCCGACCAACCCGCGCGCACCGGACGCCAACGCGTTAACCGAGCTTTATCGCCGGGCCTGGTCCGGTTGCCAGGAATCGCCCGGCGGCGCTCCGCTTGCACGGGCCTACGGGTAACAGATAACCGGGTGATCGCTGAATTATTTGTAGGCCGGGTAAGGCGTCAGCCGCCACCCGGCAGGAATACGGACACTGTATCCACAACCGGGTTGTCATCAGCCGCGGAAAAAGAACATCTGGAGAATACTACATGGCACACTACAGCTTAACGCCGCGCGTCAAAGTGCTGGCGGACCGTTTACTCTCACAGGCAAGCACCCTGTGCACCGAGCACGCCGCGGTACTGAGCGCGCTGGATGGCGATATCGCCGGGATCCCCGCCGCCGTCAAACCGGCTCGCCGTTTCTATGAACTGATGCGCCAGCTGCCGCTGACGATCAGCGCCGATGAGCTGATCGTCGGTAATCAGACCCGCAAAGCGCACGGGGCGATTTTCCACGACGAAAGCGCCACGCATCGCCCATCCGTGTTCCAGTTCCTCAACCTCAACAGCGATCTGGATTCACCGGACTACAACCTGGTCGTCGAAAAAGGCGTGCTGGCGATTAAGCACCAGTTAGAAGAGAAAACCCGCGCCCTCGGCAGCGCCGTCAGCCGCAGCGGCATGGATGAAGTCAACGGCTGCCGCGCCGCCATCTACGCCTGCGATGCCCTGCTGGCGCTGGCGCAAAATCTGGCCAACAGCGCCGAACAGCTGGCGGCCGCGGAAACCAATACTTATCGCAAAGCCGAGCTTCTCGATAGCGCGGCCATTCTGCACCACGTTCCGGCCCATCCGGCGCGTAATTTTAAAGAAGCCTGCCAGGCATTCTATCTGTTCCAGTTGGCGCTACAGCTGGACAACGGCAGCTATGCGGTTAACCCGCAAGGGGCGGATATCGCGCTGCTGCCTTATTATCAGCGCGATATCAACAGCGGCGCGCTCAATGCCCAACAGGCGTATGAGATCGTGGAGTGCCTGTGGTTCAAGCTGGCGGAACTGAGCGAAGTCCGCGCCGCCTGCGCCATTGACGGCTACCCGATGCTCGACGCCATGCTGCACGGCGCCGCTTTTGACCATGCTGAAGTGAACGAACTCTCGGCGATGTTTATCAGCGCCCAGCGCAACCTCAGCGCGCTGAATCTGCCGGTGCGCCTGTTTAGCGGCGTGCAACAGGTCAGCCACGCGCCGTTCGCCGCCTGCGCCGATACGCCGGTGATGGAAGGCTTAACCCCGCGCATGCAGCGCCTGCGTAACCACTACCTGACGGTGCGCCCAAGCGTCTCTATCTATCGCGCGCTGGCCTTTACCGAAGTGGTCAAAGCCAACCCTGGCATGCCGACCATTCTGCTGCGGGCAAAAGCCTTCCGCCACGCCTGCGAAACCGCGCCGATTCTGATTCAGGACGATGAGCTGATCGTCGGCCATCCGTGCGGCAAGCCGCGCGCGGGCGCCTTCTCTCCGGATATCGCCTGGCGCTGGGTGCGCGACGAGCTCGACACCATGAGCACCCGTCCGCAGGATCCCTTTGAAATCAGCGAAGCGGATAAAAAGACCATTCGCGAAGAGATCGTACCGTTCTGGGAAGGCCGTTCGCTGGATGAGATCTGCGAAGCGCAATACCGTGAAGCCGGAGTCTGGGCGTTTAGCGGCGAGACCTTCGTCAGCGACCTCTCCTATCACCAGATTAACGGCGGCGGCGATACTTGCCCGGGCTACGACGTACTGCTGTTCACCAAAGGGATGAACGGCATTAAAGCCGATGCCGAGGCGCATCTTGCCAGCCTGAGCATGGAAAACCCGGAAGATATCGACCGTATCTACTACTACAAAGCGGCAATCGAAACCTGTGAAGGGGTGGTCAACTATGCCCGCCGTATCGCCGACCGCGCCCGCGAGCTGGCGGCTAAAGAGCAAAACGCCCAGCGTCGCGCCGAGCTGCTGACCATCGCCGAAGTCAATGAAAACGTACCGGCCAACCCGCCGAAGACCCTGCAGGAAGCGCTGCAGAGTATCTGGACCGTCGAATCGCTGTTTGAAATCGAAGAGAACCAGACCGGGCTGTCGCTGGGGCGCGTCGACCAGTACTGCTACCCGATGTTCGAAGCCGATATCCGCGAAGGCCGTCTGACCCACGACAGCGCGCTGGAGCTGCTGCAGGCATTCATCATCAAATGTGCCGAACTGATGTGGATGTCGAGCGAGCTGGGAGCGAAATATTTCGCAGGTTATCAGCCGTTTATCAACCTCACCGTTGGCGGCCAGAAACGTAGCGGCGGCGATGCCTGTAACGATCTGACCTACCTGATTATGGACGCGGTGCGCTTTGTGAAGGTTTATCAGCCGTCGCTGGCCTGCCGTATCCACAACCAGTCGCCGCAGAAGTACATGGAAAAAATCGTCGATGTGGTGAAAGCGGGAATGGGCTTCCCGGCGTGCCACTTCGATGACTCCCACATCAAGATGATGCTGCGCAAGGGCTTCGATTTTGAAGACGCTCGCGACTACTGCCTGATGGGCTGCGTTGAGCCGCAGAAATCCGGGCGCATCTATCAGTGGACCTCTACTGGCTACACCCAGTGGCCTATCGCCATCGAATTTGTGCTCAACCGCGGGCGGATGGTGCTGTTCGATAGCTATCAGGGGCTGGATACCGGCGACCTGCGTGATCTGCGCACCTTCGACGAATTCGACGCGGCGGTGAAGCAGCAGATCGCGCATATCGTGCGCCTGTCGGCCATCGGTACCGTCATTAGCCAGCGCGTCCACCGCGATGTGGCGCCGAAGCCGTTGATGTCGTTGCTGGTTGAAGGCTGTATGGAAAGCGGTAAAGACGTCGCCGCCGGCGGCGCGATGGTCAACCACGGGCCGGGGTTGATTTTCTCCGGTCTGGCGACCTACGTCGATTCAATGGCGGCCATTCGCAAACTGGTGTTCGAAGATAAGAAATACACTCTTGAGCAGGTCCGCGATGCGCTGCTGGCCAACTTTGAAGGCTACGAAGCGCTGCGCCGCGACTGCCTGAACGCGCCGAAATACGGTAACGACGATAACTACGTCGACCAGTACGCGCTGGATATCACCGAATGGACCGAGAAAGAGTGCCGTAAGTACAAGATGCTCTACTCGACCCTCAGCCACGGCACTCTGTCTATCTCGAACAATACGCCAATCGGCGAGCTGACCAACGCCACGCCGAACGGCCGCCTGGCGTGGATGCCGCTCTCCGACGGCATCAGCCCGACCCAGGGCGCGGATAAACAAGGCCCGACGGCGATTATCAAGTCGGTCAGCAAGATGAACGTGGAAACCATGAATATCGGCATGGTGCATAACTTCAAGTTCCTCAAAGGGCTGCTCGATACCCCGGAAGGCCGCCACGGCCT
Source organism: uncultured Klebsiella sp. (assembly GCA_902490055.1). Classification (GTDB taxonomy): domain Bacteria; phylum Pseudomonadota; class Gammaproteobacteria; order Enterobacterales; family Enterobacteriaceae; genus Klebsiella. The sequence continues at coordinate 7,042 of CABUCP010000009.1, forward strand.
GATTACTCTGCTGCGTACCGCCTCGATTCTCGGCAACGGCCAAATGCAGTTCAGCTACGTCGATAACGAAGTGCTGAAGAAGGCGCAGCAGGAGCCGGAGAAATACCGCGACCTGATCGTCCGCGTCGCCGGCTACAGCGCCTACTTCGTTGAGCTGTGTAAAGAGGTCCAGGACGAGATCATCAGCCGCACGGTGATTGAGAAGTTCTAGTTCTCTCATTGAGAACTAAATGAGCCGTATTTGAGAAATAACAGGAAGTTCTTCGTGCCTGGCGGGCCAATACCGCCCGCCAGGCGACGAAGAGGGAGGCAAGCGTGATCGCAAATAATAAAGAACTAACCGGCCGCATATTCAATATCCAGAAATATTCGATTTATGACGGCGATGGCATTCGCACGCTGGTGTTTTTTAAGGGCTGCAATATTCGCTGCCCGTGGTGCGCCAACCCGGAAGGGCTGACCAGCCAGTTCCAGGTGATGTTCTCGCACGACAAATGCATTAACTGCGGCGATTGCGTCAGCGTCTGTCCGGCCGGGGTGCACTACCGGGCGGAGGAGAACGGCGAAATGAAGCACTTCGTCGACCGCAATAAAGACTGTATCGGCTGCCGCAAATGCGAAGAGATTTGCACCCAGAACGCGCTGGATATTATGGGCAAGGACGTCACCGTCAGCGAGCTGATGGAGATCATCATGCAGGACTATGACTTCTACATCTCCTCCGGCGGCGGCGTGACCATCGGCGGCGGCGAGATGAGCCTGCAGACCGATTTTGCCGTCGCCTTATTCAGCGAATGCAAAAATATGATGATTAACACCGCCGTCGAAACCCAGGGCACCACCCCGCTTGCCAACTACCAGAAGCTGGCTCCGGTCACCGACACCTTCTTATTCGACATCAAACAGATCAACAGCGAACACCATAAGGCGATGCTTGGCATCGGTAACGAAGGTATTCGCCGCAATCTCGAATGGCTGGTGGATTCCGGCGCCAACGTGATTGTGCGCATGCCGCTTATCCGCGGCTACAACGACTCGTTTGACGCCATTACCGGCGCGATTGATTACGTGCAGAAACTGGCGAAGCGCGGAAATATCCGCCGCATCGACATGCTGCCGTACCACCAGCTGGGGCGCAAAAAGTATGAGCGCCTGGATATGCCTTACCCGATTACCCAGGACCCGTCTTACGCGCCGGAAGAGCTGGACCGGCTGGAAACCTTCTTCCAGCAGTTTGATTTTGATATTCGCTTAGTCCGCCATTAACAGGAGCCGACAATGAAAAGTTTAGGCGTAATTGAAACGCGAGGATTGGTCGCCGCCATTCAGGCCGTCGACGCCGCCTGTAAAGCCGCGGGAGTCACCTGCATTGGCTATCGCAAAGTAGGCTCGGGCCTGGTCAGCGTCTGCTTTGAAGGAGAAATCAGCGCCATCCACACCGCCATCGAGCGCGGCGTCGCGGTGGCCGGCGCCGGGCACACCGTGCAGTCGCTAGTTATTGCCCGCCCGGAACGCTGCGTGGTCGAGGCGTTGAGCAACCTCAAAGGCAACCCGCCGCGCGCGAAGCAGCCCTCCGCCCCAGCAACTGTCGCTGTCGCCGCCGCGCCAGAAGCGATCGCCCCCTCCGCGCCGCAGGCCGCCCCGCAGGCAACGGAAGATAAAAATCCAACGCTGAAGAAAGGGAAGAAGTGATGATCGACACCCTGCTTCGCGAAAAAATCACCACCCGCCTGAGCGCAACCGCGCCGGCGATCCCGGTGGGAATCTCCAACCGCCATGTGCATCTCGCGCAACGGGACGTCGAGGCGCTGTTTGGTCCGGGCTACAACCTGACGCCGTTCAAGCCGCTGCGCCAGCCAGGGCAGTTCGCCGCCCAGGAGTGCGTGACCGTCGTCGGGCCGAAGGGCTCGCTAACCAACGTCCGCGTACTGGGGCCGACCCGCCCGGTATCGCAGTTGGAAGTGTCGCGCGCCGACTGCTTCGCGCTCGGCATTAAAGCGCCGGTTCGCGAGTCCGGCCAACTGGAAAATGCCGGTAGCGCCCTGCTGATTGGCCCTGCCGGCCACGTCGAGCTCCATTCACAGGTGATCTGCGCCTGGCGGCATATTCATATGTCGCCGCAGGACGCGCGCCAGCTCAATGTCAGCAACGGTCAGAAGGTCAGCGTGCGCAGCAACGGCGAGCGCCAGCTGACTTTCGATGAAGTGGTAGTGCGCGTGCGTGATGACTTCGCGCTGGAGTTCCATATCGATACCGAAGAAGCCAATGCCGCCGGGTTGAAAAACGGCGCGCAGGTGACGCTCATCGGCTAACGGAGGCTCGCCATGACCGACGAACAGATTGAAGGTTTAGTTGCGCGGATTATCCAGCGCCTGCAGCCGCCGGTACTGACGTTCGTGACCGCGGCTGACGGTTACCGCGCGGCAATCCGCCAGCGCCTGGCGGGCTGCGGCTATCCGCTACGCATTGCGCTCGAAGAGGGCCTCGCCGATGCCGATGCGTGGCAAGCCGTGGGCGAGATTATTCCCTCTTCGGCCTGGCAGGACTCCCTCCCCGCGGCGCCGTGGCGGGCGGTACTGCTGCCGTTCCTCGACTATCCACTCGCGGCGGATCTACTGAACGGCACCCTGCACAGCCCGGTGGCCCGCTGCGCGCATGACGCGCTGCTGGCGGGTATCCCGGTTCTGGCGCTGCGCTATCACTGCGATCCACACAGCGAGCTCAATCAACTGCGCGGCGCGCAGGCCGACAGCGCCTATGCCGGACATCTGCAGGCCACGCTGGCTCGCCTGGAAGCCTGCGGGGTATTTCTCGGCACCATGAATGAACTGCTGGCGAAGCTGGCGGCGCCCGCCGCGCCTGCCGCTGTGGCTAGTGAACCGCGCCGTTATCTCACCGTCACGGACGTGGTGAATAATCCGGCGCTGGCGGCGACCCCGCGCGCGCAGCTGACCGACGCGGCAATCGATTTTTTAAAAAACAGAAAGATATAACCTTATCCCTTACGACCCTGGAGCTTAACGATGTCTTCAAAAACAAAATGCTGGTTATGGATGCTGCTGGTTATCCTCTCCGAAACCTCGGCAACCTCAACGTTAAAAATGTTCGGTAGCAGCGAAGGCAGCACCAAAATGCTGCTGCTCGGCCTGCTGATTGCGCTCTACTGCACCTGCTATTACTCGCTCTCAAGGGCGGTGAAAGATATCCCGGTCGGCCTGGCGTACGCCACCTGGTCCGGCACCGGCATTCTGGTGGTCTCGACGCTGGGCATGGCGTTTTACGGCCAGCACCCGGATACCGCCGCCATCATCGGCATGGCGGTCATCGCCAGCGGCATCGTTATCATGAACCTGTTCTCAAAGATGGGTTCCGAGGAGAGCGAAGAAGCCGCGCCCGCCGCGCCAGTCGCGTCTATGGATAAGAAAATCGCCAACTAACAGGAAAGGAATACCCTATGTTTAATCTCGGATTTTTATGGCTGGCGCTGTCTATCGGCTCCGAAATCACCGGTACCTCGATGATCAAAAAAACCAACGGCTTCAGCAAGCTGGCGCCTTCGGTGCTGGTGGTCTGCGCCTACGGCCTGTGCTACTTCGCCCTCACCCGCGCGATGAGCACCATTCCGGTGGGCGTGGCCTACTCGCTGTGGTGCGGCTTCGGTATCGTCGGCGTCACCATCTGCTCCATGATCCTCTATAAGCAGAAACCGGATCTGGCGGCCATTATCGCCATGGCGCTGATTATCTCCGGCGGCGTGATCATGAACGTCTTCTCGACCATGTAATACGCAACAGGTTTACCCCGCCGTGATTTCGTGGCAGGATAAAAAGATGAACAGAAACGTTATCGTTACCTACTCCCGCCGTTGGTGGCTGCCTGCATAACAGGCGGCAAGATACACGTTTCCATTTTCAAAGCCGCCGGAAGGCGGCTTTGGTGTTTTCAGGACGTCTTTCGGCTGAACAGTCTGATAAGGAGTCTCTGATGAACCATCCGCAAACCATTCTTACCGGCGACCGTCCGACCGGCCAACTGCACCTCGGCCACTATGTCGGCTCGCTGCGCCAGCGCGTCGCGCTGCAGCACGACCACCAGCAGTTTATCCTGATTGCCGACCTGCAAGGGTTGACCGATAACGGCAGCAACCCACAAAAAATCAGCCATCATATCCTTGAAGTCATGGCCGACTATCTGGCGGTCGGCATCGACCCGCAGCACACCACGATTTGCCTACAGTCCGCCCTACCGGCGCTGGCGGAGCTCAGCGCGCTGTATATGAATATCGTCACCGTCGCTCGCGTCGAACGTAACCCGACGGTAAAAAATGAGATTGCCCAAAAGGGATTCACCCGCTCGCTGCCGGTAGGTTTTCTCGCCTATCCGATTAGCCAGGCCGCCGATATCACCGCCTTCAAAGCCGAGCTGGTGCCGGTCGGCGACGATCAGCTGCCAATGATTGAGCAGACCAACGAAATCGTCCACAAGATGAATAGCCTGACCGGCACGCCAACGCTACGCCACTGCAAAGCGCTGCTAAGCGAAGTCAGCCGCCTGCCGGGCGTCGACGGCAACGCCAAAATGTCGAAATCGCTGGGTAACACCCTAACGCTGTCGGCCAGCGAAGAAGAGATCCACCGCGCGGTCAGCGCAATGTATACCGACCCGACGCATCTGCGGGTTAGCGACCCGGGAAATGTTGAAGGCAACGTCGTGTTTACGTATCTCGATGCTTTCCACAGCGATAAAACGCGGGTTGCTGAGATGAAAGCGCACTATCAGCGCGGCGGGCTGGGCGATCGCCCGTGTAAGAATGAGCTGGAAACCTGTTTGCAGGAGCTGCTGGCGCCGATCCGCGAACGGCGGGCCACCTACATTCAGGATAAAGGGATGCTACTGGAGCTGCTGCGTCAGGGTAGCGAACGCGCCCACCAGATTACGCAGCGGACGCTACATGAGGTGAAGCGCGGATTGGGGTTACCGGTACTGTTCTGAGCTTCAGGGCCCTACCCCGGTCGCGCAACTGTATGACCGGGGCTACGGTTTTAAACCCTACCTTTGTGCACCTTCACGCAGTTACGTCCATCGCGTTTAGCGGCATACAGCGCATTATCGGCGTCGCGCAGCAGCAGGTTGTAATCAGGGTGGCCGGAATGCACGGCGTAGCCAATGCTGGCGGTGATCGGAATATGCGTTTCGCCGCCAACGTTAAACGCCAGTTGGCTAATCTTCTTACGCAGGCGGTCGAGGATGGTAAAGGCCTCTGCTACACCGGTTTCCACCAGCACCAGCAGGAACTCTTCGCCGCCGTAGCGGAAGATATAATCGCTGGAGCGGATGTTATCGCTGAGCAATTCAGCAATGTGTTTAATCGCCCGGTCGCCGACCATATGGCCCCAGTTATCGTTAATCTCTTTAAAATGGTCGATATCGACGATCGCCACCGTCATCGGTAGCTCGTGCTCCATCGCCAGCGTCACTTCATGCTTCAGCACCACCGGCAGATAGCGGCGGTTGAGCAGGCTGGTAAGCGCATCTTTGCCGTTTTGCATCTGCGACAGGCTGCTGAAAATAACCCCTAATTGGCTGCCAATTTGCTGGCAATGAATATGGATCCCCTGAATCAGGTTTTGGGTATTTTTATAATCCAGCGCGGCAGCGGCCGAGCGCCACGTCATTAATAAATCATCAACCTGCGAAATTAATCCGCCGATCTCGTCCATTTGGCTATTTTTGCTAAAATAGCGCACGCATTTATGGCGGAACCAGAGGCCAAACTCGGACTCAGATAATAACGTAGCGTTAATATCAGCTTTATTTTCGCTGACGATATTAAAAATCGCGGTATTTTCCCAGCCGGAAAGCGCCGCCTGCTGTTTGCCATATTCCATCGGCACATTATCCATCAAGCTATACAGGCGATAAGCCTCTTCGTTCCTGGTTGCCCGATAGTGTGACAAGGTGTAGGCATGGCACATCATTTCGACGGCCATATTGATCGCCATAATGGCGTAATAGATAGCATCGACGGCAATCTGACGGTCGCTGACGTGACTGCGGATATACTCGATGAGCCCGGCCTTAATCTGCCGGGCTCCGCGCAGCACCGCTTCAGCCGGAATGCCGATCCGCGCGTGGATGCTGCCAATCTGATATTGCCGTTCCGCCAGCGGCTGCAGCTGCGCTTTATCGCTGGTCAGGATCTCTTTCACCCATGCCTCCAACGAGCGGCTCAGACGTTCCTGAACCAGGTCATAGGTCAGATGACGGGCAATCTCGGGGTCCTGAAAAATAAAATCATAAAAACGGGCCGCTAACGCTTCCGATTGTTCATCTGCGATATTTTTAAGTACGGTCCTCACGGCTGGCGTCAGGCTGTCATACAGCGGTAGCCACTCCTTAAAAATAACAGAGATATATTTTTTGCTTTCATCGTTCATGAATAAAGCACTCGCCGGGCGTTAGTCTATTTTCGGGGTTGCAGATCATACATCAGTTCCCCCAGGTCAACCAGATGAAGAAAATCATAGGTATTGATTTGCGTGTTTCATTTAAGGCCAGGATTGCTGATGATGACCACTGTAGTAGCACATCTTCCCCACCGGTTTGCCACGCCACAGGAACGTAGCGCCGGACGGCCTTATCTCCCCTTGTTATCTCGCCTTGCCGGGCGAAACAGCGAAACGCGCACCACTCAGCAAAATGGAACAGAGCGAGTAGCGTATGGACAAGAACAAACGACGTTGGGCAGGTTACGTAGTGGGCTTAGCGGTGGTGATCGCCGCCGCGGCCTGGTGGATGTTGCGCCCCGCCGGGTTGCCGCAGGGTTTTGCCGCCAGTAATGGCCGAATTGAGGCGACGGAAGTCGATATCGCCACCAAGATAGCCGGACGCATCGAAACCATCCTGGTGAAAGAGGGGCAGTTCGTTCGCCAGGGCGACGTGCTGGCGCGCATGGATTCACGGGTGCTCAACGAGCAGCGCCTCGAAGCCGCCGCGCAAATCAAAGAGGCGCAAAGCGCGGTTGCCGCCGCCAATGCTCTGCTTGACCAGCGACAGAGCGAAATGCGCGCCACCGAAGCCGTCGTCAAACAGCGCCAGGCGGAGCTCGACTCTACCGCCAAGCGCCATGTTCGCTCCAGCACGCTATCGCAGCGCGGCGCGGTCTCCGCCCAGCAGTTGGATGACGATCGGGCAGCCGCCGAAAGCGCCCGCGCGGCGCTGGAATCGGCAAAAGCCCAGGTCTCCGCCGCCCGTGCGGCGATCGAGGCAGCCCGCACCAGTATCATTCAGGCAAAAACCCGCGTCGAAGCCGCGCAGGCGACCGAGCGGCGGATCCTCGCCGATATCGACGATAGCGAACTAAAAGCGCCGCGTGACGGCCGCATACAGTATCGCGTTGCCGAACCGGGCGAAGTATTGGCCGCCGGCGGCCGGGTGTTGAACATGGTCGACCTGGCCGACGTCTACATGACCTTCTTCCTGCCAACCGAACAGGCGGGCCTGCTGGCGCTCGGCAGCGAAGCGCGCTTGATCCTTGATGCCGCCCCGGATCTGGTGATCCCAGCCAATATCAGCTTTGTCGCCAGCGTCGCCCAGTTCACGCCGAAAACAGTAGAGACCAGCGATGAACGGCTCAAGCTGATGTTCCGCGTCAAAGCGCGCATCCCGCCGGAACTGCTGGAGCAGCATCTGGAATATGTTAAAACCGGTCTGCCCGGCATGGCCTGGGTGCGACTGGATAAACAACGAGACTGGCCTGAAGCGCTGACGGTGAGGTTGCCGCAATGAAACTCACGCAGCAGGATACCTCGCCTCCCGTCGCCCTGCTGGAAAACGTCGGCCAGCAGTTTGGCGCCACCGTCGCGCTGCGTGATATCAGCCTGGCGATCCCCGCACGGCGTATGGTCGGCCTGATTGGCCCGGACGGCGTCGGCAAGTCGAGCCTGCTCTCGCTGATTGCCGGGGCGCGGGCCATCGAACAAGGCAACGTGATGGTGCTCGGCGGCGATATGCGCGACGTCCGCCATCGCCTGCAGGTGTGCCCGAAAATCGCCTGGATGCCGCAGGGCCTGGGGAAAAACCTCTACCATACGCTGTCGGTCTATGAAAACGTCGACTTCTTCGCCCGCCTGTTTGGCCATGATAAAGCCGAGCGCGAACTACGCATCAACGAACTGCTGCAAAGCACCGGACTGGCGCCGTTTCGCGATCGCCCTGCTGGCAAGCTCTCCGGCGGCATGAAGCAAAAGCTCGGCCTGTGCTGCGCGCTGATCCACGACCCGCAGTTACTGATCCTCGATGAGCCCACCACCGGCGTCGACCCTCTTTCCCGCGCGCAGTTCTGGGATTTAATCGACAGCATTCGCCAGCGCCAGCCGGAGATGAGCGTATTGGTGGCGACCGCCTACATGGAAGAGGCCGAGCGCTTCGATTGGCTGGTGGCAATGAACGCCGGCGAGGTTCTGGCGACCGGCAGCGCCGCGGAACTCAAAACGCAGACCGGCAGCCAGACGCTGGAGCAGGCGTTTATCGCCCTGCTGCCGGAAGCGCAGCGCCTGGCGCATAAAGAGGTGGTCATCCCGCCGCGCGACAGCCGCGAAGAAGAGATCGCTATCGAAGCGCGCGGTCTGACTATGCGCTTCGGTAACTTTGTCGCCGTCGACCACGTTAACTTTCGCATCGCCCGCGGTGAAATTTTTGGCTTCCTTGGCTCTAACGGCTGCGGCAAATCCACCACCATGAAGATGCTCACCGGCCTGTTGCCCGCCAGTGAAGGCGAAGCCTGGCTGTTCGGCCAGCCGGTCGATCCGAAAGATATCGCCACCCGTCGCCGGGTCGGCTATATGTCTCAGGCCTTCTCGCTGTATAGCGAACTAAGCGTGCGGCAAAACCTTGAACTGCACGCGCGTCTGTTTCACATTCCGGACCATGAGATAGCTGCCTGGGTCGCCGAAATGAGCGAGCGTTTTATGTTAACCGAGGTTGAAGACGCCCTTCCCGCCGCCCTGCCGCTGGGGATCCGCCAGCGCCTGTCATTGGCGGTAGCGGTCATCCACCGCCCTGAAATGCTGATCCTCGATGAACCCACCTCCGGCGTCGACCCGGTAGCGCGCGATATGTTCTGGCAGCTAATGGTCGATTTGGCGCGTCAGGACCGGGTAACCATATTTATCTCTACCCACTTTATGAATGAGGCGGAACGCTGCGACCGCATCTCGCTCATGCATGCCGGCAAGGTGCTGGCTAGCGATACGCCGCAGGCGCTGGTCGAGCAACGCGGTTCCGCCAGCCTCGAAGAGGCGTTTATTGCCTGGCTGCAGGAAGCCGCGGATGCCGCGCAACCGCCTGCCGCCGCCCCAACGGAACCCGTACCGCCCGTCACCACATCGCTCCATCACAGCGCCTCCCCGCGCCAGTCCTTCAGCCTGCGCCGCCTGTTTAGCTATAGCCGCCGCGAAGCGCTGGAACTGCGCCGCGATCCGGTGCGATCGACGCTGGCGCTGCTGGGAACGGTGATCCTGATGTTTATCATGGGTTATGGGATCAGCATGGACGTCGAGGATCTGCGCTTTGCCGTCCTCGATCGCGATCAAACTATCAGCAGCCAGAACTGGTCGCAGAATATCGCCGGTTCGCGCTACTTTATCGAGCAGGCGCCGCTGCACAGCTATGATGAACTTGACCGCCGCATGCGTAACGGCGAGCTGGCGGTGGCGATTGAAATCCCGCCCAACTTTGGCCGCGATATTGCCCGCGGTACGCCGGTGCAGATTGGCGTGTGGGTGGATGGCGCGATGCCGAACCGCGCGGAAACGGTGCGCGGCTACGTTCAAGCGATGCATCTGGCCTGGCTGCAGGAGATGGCCGGCCGGCAAAGCAGCCCTAACCGCGATACCTCGCTTATCTCTATCGAGACCCGCTATCGCTACAACCCGGACGTCAAGAGCCTGCCAGCCATCGTTCCGGCGGTGATCCCGCTATTGTTGATGATGATCCCGGCGATGCTCAGCGCCCTGAGCGTGGTGCGCGAGAAAGAGCTCGGTTCGATTATCAACCTCTACGTAACGCCGACTACCCGCAGCGAATTCCTGCTCGGCAAGCAGCTGCCTTACATCATGTTGGGTATGTTTAACTTCTTCCTGCTCTGCGCGTTATCGGTCTTCGTGTTCGGCGTCGCGCATAAGGGCAGCTTCCTGACCCTCACCCTGGCGGCGCTGCTGTATGTCACCATCGCCACCGGCCTGGGGTTGCTTATCTCAACCTTTATGAAGAGCCAAATCGCCGCCATTTTCGGCACCGCGATTATTACCCTGATTCCAGCGACTCAGTTCTCCGGGATGATCGATCCTGTAGCCTCGCTGGAAGGCCCTGGCCGCTGGATTGGGCAAATCTACCCAACCAGCCACTTCCTGACCATCGCCCGCGGCACCTTCTCTAAAGCGCTAAATCTCAGCGACCTGTGGGTTTCCTTTATTCCGCTCTTGATTGCGGTGCCGTTGGTGCTCGGGCTGAGCGTGTTGCTGCTGAAGAAACAGGAGGGATGATGCGCGGATTACGCAATATTTATAACCTCGGCGTCAAAGAACTGCGCAGCCTGCTGGGCGATAAAGCGATGCTGGCGCTCATTGTGTTTGCCTTTACCGTGTCGGTTTATTCTTCAGCGACGGTGATGCCCGGCTCGCTGCACCTCGCGCCGATAGCCATTGCCGATATGGATAAATCACAGCTCTCATCGCGGATCATCAACGGCTTTTATCGACCGTGGTTTTTACCGCCGGAGCTAATTACCGCCGATGAAATGGATGCAGGGCTGGATGCCGGACGCTATACCTTCGCCATCAACATCCCGCCTAATTTCCAGCGTGATGTGCTGGCCGGTCGCCAGCCGGAAGTGCAGGTTAACGTCGACGCCACGCGAATGAGCCAGGCCTTTACCGGCAACGGGTATATCCAGAATATTATCAGCGGCGAAGTGAATAGCTTCGTCGCTCGCTACCGCGACAACAGTTCGTTGCCGGTAGAGCTGGCGGTAAGGATGCGCTTTAACCCTAATCTTGAGCAGGAGCGCTTCGGCGCGGTAATGGCAATCATCAACAACATTACCATGTTGGCGATCGTGCTCACCGGTTCGGCGCTAATCCGCGAGCGCGAACACGGCACCATCGAGCACCTGCTGGTGATGCCGGTAACGCCGTTTGAGATAATGATGGCCAAGATCTGGTCGATGGGGTTGGTGGTACTGGTCGTCTCAGGACTGTCGCTATTGCTGATGGTACAGGGGATTTTGCAGGTGCCGATTGAAGGGTCGATTCCGCTGTTTATGCTGGGAGTAGCGCTCAGCCTGTTCGCCACAACGTCAATCGGCATTTTTATGGGCACGTTGGCCCGTTCAATGCCGCAGTTGGGGCTGCTGATGATTCTGGTGCTACTGCCGCTGCAGATGCTCTCCGGTGGGTCAACGCCGAGAGAAAGTATGCCGCAGCTGGTTCAGGACATCATGTTGACCATGCCGACCACTCATTTCGTTAGCCTGGCGCAGGCGATACTGTACCGCGGCGCCAGCTTTGCCATCGTCTGGCCGCAGTTCTTAACCTTGTTAGCTATCGGCGGCGCCTTCTTTACTATCGCGCTGCTGCGTTTTCGCAAGACGATCGGTGAGATGGCGTAACGTCTTGATTGGGAGCGTCGTCCTGCGGCGCTCCCGGTGGCTTATTTGTGGCGGTTCATAAAGCGGCGCAGACCCCAGGTAAAGGCCATCGCCATGCTGAAGAGAATAAACAGCAGCACAATCCAGCTGATGGAAATACGCAGCAGCGTGCCGGGCGTCATAAACGGCTGCAGGTAAACGGTGAAGGAGTGAGCGGGCGATTTTCCCAGTAGTTCATAGGCACTGTCGGTGAGCCATACGCCAACCCGGCAGAACAGCCAGATAATCGCCGGCCAGCAGAGCAACACCAGAAAGGTAAAGCGCTCCTGAATGTAAGTGATGAGCTGGCGCAACGGCGGCCAGTTAAGCAGGATTTTCATTTATAT
>CABUCP010000010.1 GCA_902490055.1 uncultured Klebsiella sp.
CCAACGACGCGGTGATTAAAGTCATCGGCGTCGGTGGCGGCGGCGGTAATGCCGTTGAACACATGGTGCGCGAGCGCATTGAGGGTGTTGAATTCTTCGCGGTGAACACCGATGCGCAGGCGCTGCGTAAAACGGCTGTTGGCCAGACTATCCAGATCGGTAGCGGTATTACCAAAGGTCTGGGGGCGGGCGCGAACCCGGAAGTCGGCCGCAATGCGGCAGACGAAGACCGTGAAGCGCTGCGCGCTGCGCTTGATGGCGCGGACATGGTCTTTATTGCGGCGGGCATGGGCGGCGGTACCGGTACCGGTGCGGCGCCAGTCGTTGCGGAAGTGGCGAAGGATCTGGGGATCCTGACCGTTGCGGTCGTCACTAAGCCGTTTAATTTCGAAGGCAAGAAGCGCATGGCGTTTGCTGAGCAGGGGATCACCGAGCTGTCCAAGCACGTTGACTCACTGATCACCATCCCGAACGACAAGCTGCTGAAAGTGCTGGGTCGCGGTATTTCTCTGCTTGACGCGTTCGGCGCGGCTAACGACGTGCTGAAAGGCGCGGTGCAGGGTATCGCTGAACTGATCACCCGTCCTGGTCTGATGAACGTCGACTTCGCGGACGTCCGTACCGTGATGTCTGAAATGGGCTACGCAATGATGGGCTCCGGCGTAGCGAGCGGCGAAGACCGTGCGGAAGAAGCGGCTGAAATGGCTATCTCTTCTCCGCTGCTGGAAGATATCGATCTGTCCGGCGCGCGCGGCGTACTGGTCAACATCACCGCTGGCTTCGACCTGCGTCTGGATGAGTTCGAAACCGTAGGTAACACTATCCGTGCCTTTGCTTCGGATAACGCGACCGTGGTTATCGGTACCTCTCTGGACCCGGATATGAACGACGAGCTGCGCGTTACCGTTGTTGCGACCGGTATCGGCATGGACAAGCGTCCGGAAATTACCCTGGTGACCAACAAGCAGGTTCAGCAGCCGGTAATGGATCGCTACCAGCAGCACGGTATGGCTCCGTTGACGCAAGAGCAGAAACCGGTGGCGAAAGTGGTGAACGACAATACGCCGCAAACCGCAAAAGAGCCGGATTATCTGGATATTCCAGCGTTCCTGCGTAAGCAAGCCGATTAAGAATTGGCTGGAAGTTGGGCATCTGCGCTCTTTGTGCTAAACTGGCCTGCCGAATGTATAGTACACTTCGGTTGGATAGGTAACTTGGCGAGATTATACGATGATCAAACAAAGGACTCTTAAACGTATTGTTCAGGCGACTGGTGTCGGTTTGCATACCGGCAAGAAAGTCACGCTGACTTTACGCCCTGCGCCGGCAAATACCGGGGTCATCTATCGTCGCACCGACTTGAATCCACCGGTTGATTTTCCGGCTGATGCCAAATCTGTGCGTGATACCATGCTCTGTACTTGCCTGGTGAACGAGCATGACGTGCGGATTTCAACAGTCGAGCACTTAAATGCCGCACTGGCTGGCCTGGGCATCGACAACATTATTGTTGAAGTCGATGCGCCGGAAATCCCGATTATGGACGGTAGCGCCGCTCCGTTCGTTTATCTGTTGCTGGATGCCGGCATCGATGAACTGAACAGCGCCAAGAAATTTGTGCGTATCAAAGAGACGGTTCGCGTTGAAGATGGCGACAAATGGGCTGAGTTTAAGCCGTATAATGGTTTTTCGTTGGACTTTACCATCGACTTTAACCATCCGGCGATTGACTCCAGCACCCAACGCTATGCGCTGAACTTCTCGGCTGATGCGTTCATGCGTCAGATTAGCCGTGCTCGTACTTTCGGCTTCATGCGTGATATCGAATATCTGCAGTCCCGCGGCCTGTGCCTGGGCGGCAGCTTCGATTGTGCCATCGTTGTTGACGATTATCGCGTACTGAACGAAGACGGTCTGCGCTTTGAAGATGAGTTTGTTCGCCACAAAATGCTGGATGCGATCGGTGACCTGTTTATGTGTGGTCACAACATTATCGGCGCATTCACGGCGTTCAAATCTGGTCACGCGTTGAATAACAAACTGCTGCAGGCTGTTCTGGCAAAACAGGAAGCCTGGGAGTATGTGACCTTCGAAGACGACGCAAAACTGCCGCTGGCATTCCGCGCACCGTCAATGGTTATGGCGTAAGCCTGACCATTCAGTAAATTCGACTGGTAACCTGGTACTCTCTCCGACCAGGGGGCCAGTCGTTTTTCTTTTTCAGCCTTCCCAAATGACTTTTCGCTGAGATTCGCCTGCGATAATCATCGTGCGTTCGCTGCTTTATTAAGCGTTTTCCCGCTGCTTAAGCCTTCATTCATGCTGCCTCGGCGCGGTAATAATGTTAGTATTTGGGCGCAAAATTATTTCTCTGGGTTGCTTTACCCCGTGGACATCAAGTTGCACTGCGAAAACCGCTAATAAAAAGGCAGCTTGAAAAACGACGGGTATACCAATTAAAGGTAACGAAAGTGAGTGGATTGCTGACGCGTTGGCGACATTTTGGCAGACGGTATTTTTGGCCGCATCTCCTATTGGGGATGGTCGCGGCTAGCCTCGGCCTGCCCGCGCTAAACAGCAGCCATGAAACCACGACGCCGGCGAAAGCTGCGGCCAGCAACCATCATCCGAACAAAGTTAATTTCTCCCAACTGGCGCTGCTGGAAGCTAACCGTCGGCCAAACTTTACCGTCGATTACTGGCATCAGCATGCTATCCGCACGGTCATTCGCCATCTGTCCTTCGCGATGGCGCCGCAGGCTTTGCCGGTGGTGGAAGAATCTTCACCGCTGCAGGCGCAGCATCTGGCGCTGCTTGATACGCTCAGCGCGCTGCTGACTCAGGACAGCAAACCGCCGGTGGTTATCCGCCAGGCGGCTTATACCCCTTCTTCATATTCTGCGTTCCGCGTCTCAGCCTGGATAAGCCAGGTGGCGGGGATCCGCGCAGGGCCTCAACGTCTCAGCTGAAAATAAACCCGGACCATCCTATTTTTTGAGACTCCGCACCGCGGGGCGTTTGAGATTTTATTATGCTAATTAAAATGTTAACCAAGGTTTTCGGTAGCCGTAACGACCGTACGCTGCGCCGTATGCGCAAAGCCGTCACTATCATCAACGGTATGGAACCGGCGATGGAAAAGCTGACTGATGACGAGCTGAAAGCCAAAACCGTAGAATTCCGCGCGCGCCTGGAAAAAGGTGAAAGCCTGGAAAGCCTAATCCCGGAAGCGTTTGCCGTCGTCCGTGAAGCGAGTAAGCGCGTATTCGGTATGCGCCACTTCGACGTACAGCTGCTGGGTGGCATGGTACTGAACGACCGCTGCATCGCTGAAATGCGTACCGGTGAAGGTAAAACCCTGACCGCGACGCTGCCGGCGTACCTTAACGCGCTGACCGGTAAAGGCGTCCACGTCGTTACCGTCAACGACTATCTGGCGCAGCGTGACGCCGAAAACAACCGCCCGCTGTTCGAGTTCCTCGGCATGAGCGTGGGCATTAACATGTCCGGTCTGCCGGCGCCGGCGAAGCGTGAAGCCTACGCTGCTGACATCACCTACGGTACTAACAACGAATACGGTTTCGACTATCTGCGCGATAACATGGCGTTCAGCCCGGAAGAACGCGTACAGCGTAAACTGCACTATGCGCTGGTGGATGAGGTGGACTCCATCCTGATCGATGAAGCGCGTACCCCGCTGATCATTTCCGGCCCGGCTGAAGACAGCTCCGAAATGTATCGCAAAGTGAACAAAATCATTCCGCACCTGATCCGTCAGGAAAAAGAAGACTCCGACACCTTCACCGGCGAAGGCCACTTCTCCGTGGATGAGAAAGCCCGCCAGGTTAACCTGACCGAGCGCGGCCTGGTGCTGATCGAAGAGCTGCTGGTGCAGGAAGGCATAATGGACGAAGGCGAATCGCTGTATTCTCCGACCAACATCATGCTGATGCACCACGTCACCGCTGCGCTGCGCGCGCACGCGCTGTTCACCCGCGACGTTGACTACATCGTTAAAGATGGCGAAGTCATTATCGTCGATGAACACACCGGCCGTACGATGCAGGGGCGTCGCTGGTCTGATGGTCTGCATCAGGCAGTCGAAGCCAAAGAAGGCGTCGATATCCAGAATGAAAACCAGACCCTGGCGTCCATCACCTTCCAGAACTACTTCCGTTTGTACGAGAAGCTGGCGGGTATGACCGGTACTGCGGATACCGAAGCCTTTGAATTTAGTTCAATCTATAAACTGGATACCGTCGTGGTGCCGACCAACCGTCCGATGATCCGTAAGGATATGGCGGATCTGGTCTACATGACCGAAGCGGAAAAAATTCAGGCAATCATCGAAGATATCAAAGATCGTACTGCCGCCGGTCAGCCGGTGCTGGTCGGTACTATCTCGATCGAAAAATCTGAGGTCGTTTCTCGCGAGCTGACCAAAGCGGGTATTAAACACAACGTCCTCAACGCCAAATTCCACGCCAGCGAAGCGGATATCGTTGCTCAGGCCGGTTACCCGGCGGCGGTGACCATCGCGACCAACATGGCGGGTCGTGGTACCGATATTATGCTCGGCGGGAGCTGGCAGGCGGAAGTCGCCGCGCTGGAAGATCCTACGCCGGAGCAGATTGAAAAAATCAAAGCTGACTGGCAGGTGCGTCACGATGCGGTGCTGGCTGCAGGCGGTCTGCACATTATTGGTACCGAGCGCCATGAATCGCGCCGTATCGATAACCAGCTGCGCGGCCGTGCGGGTCGTCAGGGTGATGCCGGTTCTTCCCGCTTCTACCTGTCGATGGAAGATGCCCTGATGCGTATCTTCGCCTCCGATCGCGTATCCGGCATGATGCGCAAACTGGGGATGAAACCAGGCGAAGCTATCGAACACCCGTGGGTGACTAAAGCCATTGCCAACGCGCAGCGTAAAGTCGAAAGCCGCAACTTCGATATCCGTAAACAGCTGCTGGAATACGATGATGTGGCTAACGACCAGCGTCGCGCTATCTACAGCCAGCGTAACGAACTGCTGGATGTTTCCGACGTGAGCGAAACCATCAACAGCATCCGCGAAGATGTCTTCAAAGCCACGATTGATGCGCACATTCCGCCGCAGTCGCTGGAAGAAATGTGGGATATCGAAGGCCTGCAGGAGCGTCTGAAAAACGACTTCGATCTTGAGCTGCCAATTAAAGAGTGGCTGGATAAAGAGCCGGAGCTGCATGAAGAGACACTGCGCGAACGTATTCTGCAGAGCGCGGTAGAAACCTACCAGCGTAAAGAAGAAGTGGTCGGCGCTGAAATGATGCGTCACTTCGAGAAAGGCGTCATGCTGCAAACGCTGGATTCCCTGTGGAAAGAGCACCTGGCGGCAATGGACTACCTGCGCCAGGGTATCCACCTGCGCGGCTATGCGCAGAAAGATCCGAAGCAGGAGTACAAACGCGAATCCTTCTCGATGTTCGCCGCGATGCTCGAATCGCTGAAGTATGAAGTGATCAGCACCCTGAGCAAGGTTCAGGTGCGGATGCCGGAAGAGGTCGAAGAGATGGAACAGCAGCGCCGCGAAGAGGCCGAGCGTCTTGCGCAAATGCAGCAGCTGAGCCATCAGGATGACGATACCCTGGCCGCCGCGTCGCTGGCGGAACAAACCGGCGACCGTAAAGTTGGCCGTAACGATCCTTGCCCGTGCGGTTCTGGTAAAAAATACAAACAGTGCCACGGCCGTCTGAGCTAAGGGCTGATAAAAAGAAAACAAAGGCGCAGATATCTGCGCCTTTTTTATGGAGCTACTGCAAATGAAAAAACTGCAAATCGCCGTCGGGATCATTCGCAATCCGCAAGGCGAAATCTTTATAACCCAGCGTGCCGCCGACGCGCATATGGCCAACAAGCTGGAATTCCCCGGTGGCAAAATAGAGGGTGGGGAGACGGCGGAGCAGGCGTTGGTGCGTGAACTCCAGGAAGAGGTCGGGATTACGGTCACCTCGTCTCTGTTGTTTGACACGCTGGAGTATCAGTTCCCTGACCGCCATATCACGCTGTGGTTCTTCCTTGTGGAAAACTGGCAAGGCGAGCCGTGGGGCAAAGAGGGGCAGCCGGGGCAATGGATCGCGCAGCGGGCGCTGGTTGCGGAGGCGTTTCCGCCGGCGAATGAACCGGTCATCAGTAAGCTGATTGCCCAGGCCTGAGCCGTCGGAATGGGTCTGGGACGCTGATTGAGTTTGCTGACGCTAATCCGGATTGCACCGGATTAGCGAGAGGGACATTACTGCTGTGGCTCGCTCCAGTCATCGCTGTCGGACAAGTCACCGGAGCTGGGAATGCGTTTCTCTTCCGCCGCCCATTCTCCGAGATCAATCAGCTGGCAGCGCTTCGAGCAAAACGGGCGAAACGGGCTCTGATCGCCCCAGACGACGCTCTTACCGCAGGTCGGGCAGTTAACGATAGTCTCTTCTGACATAATTCCTCCTTAGCAACAGGCCAGTTCAAAATCAAAGCGCTCCGGCACGATACCGTGCTCGCTGTCCAGCGGCAGGAAGCGAATGGCGAAGCGGCTTTTATGGCCGGAAATTTGCGGATACAGCTGGCTGGCGAGATCCAGACGCAGACGCAGCAGGTCGGCGTCGTCGCCGTTATCCTGATAAAAGCCGTTTAGGCTGGTTTGCTTACGGAACGGCGCAGAATTGCGGATCAGATCGAGGATAAGTTCCAGTGATTGCATCAGCGGCGCCAGGCTTGCCAACCACGTTGCGACCTGTTCATCGCGATACTCCTGCGGCATATGCAGCCAGATATGCAGCGTCGGTAAATCGAATCCGCAGCAGCCGCCGGGAATGCTCAGGCGCTGGCGCACCAGCCCAATCAATCGGTCCTCACGCAGAAACTGACCGATGCGCGGCGCGGAAATCAGAGTGCTGCCGGATTGTTTAAGCTGTTGACGCAGGGCATCAATGCGCTGTTGGTCGACGCCGGGAACCTCGGCCCAGGATTGTAATTTCCGCTGTTGCCGTTCCAGCTCTTTCAGCAAGTCGGTACGAACTTCACCGCGTTCAAATACGTCCAGAAGATCGCCGGTATTGCGGAAAAAATGGAGCGCGTCGGCGTAGCTGGCGATGGTCGGGCGAGACGAGAGCTGCTGAAATAAAAATTCAATGCGCAGCCAGGTGCGCATTTTCTCATTGAGCGGATGTTCGAAGAGAACAGGGGTATGCATTACGGTTTTTCCTGTGAAGCGGCCTGCGATGCCAGCATTAAATACTTTTCGTGCAGGCGGGCGACGTGGGATGCAATGGCATCCGCAGAGCCCATGTTTTCAATAACATCATCCGCGGCGGCAAGACGCTGTTCACGCGTCGCCTGGGCGGCAAGAATATGTTCAGCGTGTTCGCGGCTGACTCCGTCGCGGAGCATGGTGCGCTCGATCTGCGTTTCTTTCGCAACATCAACAACCAGCACGCGATCGGCTTTATCGGTCAGGCGGTTTTCGACCAGCAAAGGTACGACCCAGAGGAGATAAGGCGAGGTAGCGGCCTGCATCTGGCGGCGCGTTTCCTGCTGAATCAGCGGGTGCAGCAGCGCGTTAAGCCAGGCTTTATCCTCGCGATTGGCAAAAATGCGTTCGCGTAAGCGACGGCGATTCAGGCTGCCATCGTCGTTGATCATCTGCGGACCAAATTGTGCGGCGATGGCGAGCAGCGCGGGCGTACCGGGTTCAACAACCTGACGCGCGATAATATCGGCATCGATAACGGCTACGCCCAGGTGAGCAAATTCGTCGGCGACGGTACTTTTACCACTGCCGATGCCGCCTGTTAACGCTACCGTATACCCCATACACCTCAATCCTGATGTCACATTATTGTGCAAAACTTATATGATTCACCGCGTCGCTCGCGCGCTGCGGATAGCTTAATCGAGATTCGGTTAAATCGAAAAACCATTAACCAGATGAATCGTGAATATCTTTATATATAAAAATCAATTGATTAAAAAAGATGTACTGGTAAGGAAAGCACACGAGCGTGTTTTTCGCTATTCACCAGGTAAATTTAAACGATTGTAGCGTAAAAAAAGTGAAAATCGCAGTCTTGCGCGGCTATGATTCGTGCGTATGATAGCGTCACTGGAGTTGTGCTCTCACAATAATGCAATTAACCCCAGGAATTCGCACATGCGTATTGAAGAAGATCTGAAGCTTGGTTTTAAAGACGTTCTTATCCGCCCGAAACGCTCGACCCTCAAAAGCCGTTCTGATGTTCAGCTGGAACGTGAATTCACCTTCAAACATTCTGGCCAGACCTGGTCCGGTGTGCCGATTATCGCCGCCAACATGGATACTGTTGGGACCTTCAGTATGGCGAAAGCCCTGTCCGCCTTTGGTATTCTGACCGCCGTGCACAAGCACTACACCGTTGAAGAATGGCAGGCATTTGCGCAGAGCGAGTCCGCGGAAGTCCTGAAGCATGTGATGGTTTCCACCGGCACCTCCGACGCGGACTTCGAAAAAACCCAACAGATCCTCAGCCAGAATCCGCAGCTGAACTTCGTGTGCATCGACGTGGCTAACGGCTACTCTGAACACTTCGTCCAGTTCGTGGCGAAAGCCCGCGCCGCCTGGCCGCAAAAAACGATTATTGCCGGCAACGTGGTGACCGGCGAAATGTGCGAAGAGCTGATTCTTTCCGGGGCCGATATTGTGAAAGTCGGCATTGGCCCAGGCTCCGTATGTACTACTCGTGTAAAAACCGGCGTTGGCTATCCGCAGCTCTCTGCGGTGATTGAATGCGCCGATGCGGCGCACGGCCTTGGCGGCCAGATCGTCAGCGATGGCGGCTGCACCATGCCGGGCGATGTGGCAAAAGCGTTTGGCGGCGGCGCTGATTTCGTGATGCTCGGCGGTATGCTGGCGGGCCACGAAGAAAGCGGCGGCACCGTTGTTGAAGAGAACGGCGAAAAATTCATGCTGTTCTATGGTATGAGCTCTGAATCAGCGATGACCCGCCACGTTGGCGGCGTTGCGAAGTATCGCGCGGCGGAAGGTAAAACCGTTAAGCTGCCGCTGCGCGGCCCGGTTGATCATACCGCTCGCGATATCCTCGGCGGCCTGCGTTCAGCCTGCACCTACGTGGGGGCTTCTCGCCTGAAAGAGCTGACCAAACGTACGACCTTTATCCGCGTACAGGAACAAGAGAACCGCGTGTTCAATAGCCTGTAATTCCGGCAGCTGGCGCTCCGGCGCCAGCCATTATCCCCCCATTCCGCCAAGTGCATCGCCCAGATGAAAAATGGGCAGATACATTGCCACCACCAGTACGCCGACAATCGTTCCGGTCACCACCAGCAATAGCGGTTCCAGCAGCGTAGCCAGGTTATCCGCCTGCTGATGGGTCTGCTCACGATGATGGCGCGCCAAATTATCGAGCATCGTATCCAGCGCCCCCGATGCCTCTCCGGTGCGAATAAGCTGCAGGCACAGCGAAGTAAACCCGCCGCAGTTTGTCAGAGCTTGCCAGATGGGCTTTCCATGGGTTATCTCCGCGTGCGCCTGCACAAGCCGCTGCCGCCATAGTGGACAACCTACGGTTTCCTGTACGCTTTCCAGCCCCTGTAAAAAGCTGATGCCCGCGCTTTGGGTTAGTGAAAGAATGGTGAATATTTGGCTCAACTGTTGGCCGTTAATCAGCGGGCCGGCCACCGGCAGCGCGTGCAGCGCCTTTTGCCTCAAGAGTAACCAGCGTGGCCGGTGTATGGCTAACCGGTTGAGACAAAAAGGAAAGCTGATAACAAATGGCAGTAGCGGCCAGTATCGCGTCAGCGTATCGCCAGCGTTAATGACGACTTGCGTCAGCAAGGGGAGCGGTGTATTGAAGGTCTGGTAGATGGCGGTGAATTCCGGTAGGACGAAAAACAGCATCGCCGTGACCACCGTCAGCGCTAAGGTCAGGATAATGATCGGGTAGCGCAGCGCCTTCTTAACTTTGTCCGCCAGCCGCTGATGCTCCTGCTGCTGTTGTGCCAGCTGAAAGCAGCAGCGTTCGAGCTTACCGGTGAGCTCCCCGGTGCGGATCATCGCCAGATAGAGTGGCGGGAAGATCTGCGGCCATTGCGCTAATGCGCTGGAGAGCGCAACGCCCTGCGCCAGTTCCTGCGCCAGCATGTGCAGCAGCGCCTGCCACTGTTTATGCGGCTGCTGTTGGGCCAGCAGCTCCAGCCCTTCAGCCAGAGGTAAACCCGCCTGTAGCAGCGTAGCAAGCTGGCGGATAATCTCACCGCTGTAGCGCGGTCGCCACAGCGAATCCTGTACCGTTTTGCGCCGCAGCGCCAGCGGCAGGATCCGCTGCTGCTCCAGCGAAGCCAGCGCCTGTGCGCGCGTCTCTTGCCACAGCGCACCTTCACACGGCATTCCTTGATTATCCATACCGCGCCAGTGCCAGAGCTGTTTAGTCGCCATGCGGGATCCCCAGCACCCGGATAACTTCCTCGAGTGTGGTTAATCCACGCTCTACCGCTTCGCAGCCGCTTTCGAACAGCGTCATCATACCCGCCTCGCGGGCCAGCATTTCGATTTCCGCTGCGCTGAGATCGCGATTGATGGCCTGGCGCAGGGCGCTGTCCACCGGCAGCAGTTCGAATAAGGCCAGCCGGCCATAATAGCCGTGATAACAATGCGGGCAGCCGACCGCCAGCCAGCCTGGCAGCGGGCGCGGCCACAGGCTGTGCGGCACTTCGGTAGGACGCCCGTCGTCACGCCGGCAGTGCGGACAGAGCTTACGCACCAGCCGTTGGGCGACTACCAGCGATAGCGCTGAGGAGATCATCCAGCGCGCCACGCCCATCTGCTGTAAGCGCACCAGCGTTTCGCTGGTCGAGTTAGTATGCAGCGTGGAGAGTACCAGATGCCCGGTCTGCGCGGCCTTAATAGCGATTTCGGCAGTTTCGGCATCGCGGATCTCGCCGACCATCACGATATCCGGATCCTGACGCAGCAGCGCTCGCAGGACGCTTTGAAAGGTGAGGCCGGATCGCGGGTTGATCTGCGTTTGGTTGAGCCCGGCAAGCGGGATCTCCAGCGGATCTTCCACGCTGCAGATGTTGACCTCTTCACGGTTCCGCGCCTGCAGCGCGCTGTATAGCGTTACAGTTTTGCCGCTACCTGTCGGCCCGGTAACCAGCAGCAACCCCTGCGGCTGATTCAGCGCGGCGCGAAAAAAAGCGAGCTGGCGGGAGGAGAGGCCTAGCGCTTCCAGATCCAGCGCCTGTTCTACCTGATGCAGTAAGCGTAAGACGATTTTCTCTCCGCCGCGGCAGGGGAGCGTCGCAATACGAAACGAGACCCGGCGCCCGGCGAGCGTCAGAGTGAACTGGCCATCCTGCGGCAGGCGGTGTTCGGCAATATCGAGGTTGCCCAGCACCTTAAGCCGCGCGGCCATTGGCGCCGCCAGCGTGGCCTCAAGTAGCGGTAGAGCGTGCAGCACGCCATCGACCCGCAGGCGCACCCGCAGCTGGTTTTCTGCTGGCTCAATGTGGATGTCAGAGGCGCGCTGGCGTAGGGCCTGCTCCAGTATTTGGTTTACCTGATCAACCACGTCATTTGCGCCAGCTGTGGCGGAGACCGGCGCCGACTGCAGCGCTTCATGCTGGCGCTTATCCATTTGATCCTGGCTCCAACATTCGATATCGATGCGTTTCTGGGTGGCGAAGCGCAGTGCTTCCATGAGCTCGGGGGCCGGCGCATCAACGACGGCGATAACCACGGTCTGCGCGTCGCTATTCAGTAATAGGGCATGATGGCGCTGGCAGAGGGAGAGCAACTGTTCGATTTTCATGGCGCCACCTTAGTTAAAGCGGAACACGTCTTCGCATGCCTGCTGTAGCGCGCTATCGTCGCCGATGGCGCACACGCGCTGCCAGCCGGTGATACCGTTGGCGTTATCCCAGGATGGCGTCAAGGTAACGGCAAGCCCGTTCAGGCTCTCCTGGCCGGTCAGGGTAACGACGCCCTGAGCGACGCTCATCGCCGATACGTAGCGGGTGGTCGTGGGTGAGGGTATACCGTTGCTGCCGCCATCGCAGCTGGTTAGCCCGCCGTGATCTAATGCGCAGAGCTCTATTGCGGTGCGATAGGGTACGAAGGTTTGCAGCATGTCGGTGAGGGCGGCCTTGCGCAGATAGTTCTGGTAAGCCGGGATGCCGATGGCGCTGAGGATGGCAATAATGCCGATGACTACCATTAATTCAATCAGGGTAAAACCACGTTGCTTGTCCATAAGTCACTCCTTGTTGGTCGTGACGAGACTTTGGCGTGATTCCATTACGGCGGCGAGAAGTAAAAAATGGCTTAGGATGTGGGCTTCCAACCTTTCGGCGCCGCTTTCAATGATGCAAAGGAAGTGTGCGAGAGGGCTCGCAAAAGCGGCCCCGATACCCGGCGGATATCGGGGCGGGTATTAACGAAAACGCATCGACAGGTCGAGCGCGCGTACGTGTTTGGTCAGCGCGCCGACGGAGATATAGTCAACGCCGGTTTCGGCAAATTCGCGAATGGTGTCAAAGGTGACGTTGCCGGAGACTTCCAGCGCCGCCTGGCCGTTGGTGCGTTTAACCGCTTCGCGCATCAGGTCGGTGGTGAAGTTGTCGAGCATGATGATATCGGCGCCGGCTTTTAACGCTTCGTCCAGTTCATTCATGGTTTCAACTTCCACTTCTACCGGCACATCCGGATGCAGCCAGAAAGCCTTTTCCACCGCCTGGCGTACCGAACCGGAGGCGATGATGTGGTTCTCTTTGATAAGGAAGGCATCGAATAAGCCCAGACGGTGGTTCGCGCCGCCGCCGCACAGTACCGCGTACTTTAGCGCGGTGCGCAGGCCTGGCAGGGTTTTACGCGTATCCAGTAGCTGCGTTTTGGTGCCTTTCAGCAGATCAACGTAGCGGCGTACTTCGCTGGCTACGCCGGAAAGGGTCTGCACGAAGTTCAGCGCGGTGCGTTCGCCGGTCAGCAGGACTCGCGACGGGCCGTCCAGTTCGAACAACGGCTGATCGGCTTTTATCTCATCGCCGTCTGCCACGTGCCAGGTAATGCTGACATCGTCGCCGGCAAGCTGAATGAAAACTTCTTCTACCCAACGCTTACCGCAGAATACCCCATCTTCGCGGGTGATAACGACGGCGTGAGAGCGTGCGTCCGACGGCAATAATTGCGCGCTAATATCGTTGTTAGCGTCAACTTCGCCGCCTAGATCTTCGCGCAGTGATTGCGCGACGGCATCGGTAATATCGAGATTAATACGTTCCAGCAGCGCGTCACGGCGGCGGTCGGGGCTGTAGCGACGAGGCGTCATGATAAAGCTCCAGATAGATAAGATTCAGAAGTGGGAAACATGCTAACCTGAAGCTCGTTTCTGTACCACACATACCCAATGGATTTCGCGCGGCATTAAGGCCGTGCGGGATTTGAGTTTGCGAAAGGAGATTCCCCATGCAGTTGAATGGCGGATGGCTGGTGGGCGCGCGTCGGGTACCTTCGCCGCATCATGATTGCCGCCCGGACGATGAAAACCCTTCTTTACTGGTGGTACATAATATAAGCCTGCCGCCGGGCGAGTTTGGCGGCCCGTGGATTGATGCGTTGTTCACCGGCACTCTGGATGCTGACGCGCACCCTTTCTTCGCCGAGATTGTTCACCTGCGCGTTTCGGCGCATTGTCTGATTCGCCGCGATGGCGAGATCGTGCAATATGTGCCTTTCGATAAGCGCGCGTGGCACGCGGGCGTCTCCAGCTATCATGGCCGCGAACGGTGTAATGACTTTTCTATCGGCATTGAGTTGGAAGGGACCGATACCCAGGCCTACACTGAGGCGCAGTATCGGCAACTGGCGGCCATCACTCAGGCGCTCATTCAACGCTATCCTTCAATAGCGGATAATATTACCGGCCACAGTGATATCGCGCCGGTGCGTAAAACGGATCCCGGCCCGGCGTTTGATTGGGCAAAATACCGCGGTATGTTGGCCGCATCGTCACATAAGGAGATACCATGACGTTGTTTACTACGCTGCTGGTTCTCATCGCCGAGCGTCTGTTCAAGCTTGGCGAGCACTGGCAGCTCGATCATCGCCTTGAGGTACTGTTCCGCCGCGTGAAGCATTTTTCACTGTTCGGCACCGTACTGATGACCGTCGTCGCGGTTGCGGTGGTCTATGTTATTCAACGCCTGCTCCAGGGGCAGCTATTTAATGTGCCGCTGCTGGTGTTCTGGATTTTGCTTGGCCTGCTGTGCATTGGCGCAGGCAAGGTACGCCTGCATTACCATGCTTATCTGAAGGCGGCGGCTAACAATGATAGCCATGCCTGTGATTCAATGGCCAGCGAGCTAACGCTCATCCACGGCGTGCCGCCGGGCTGCGATCGCCAGGAGTATTTGCGCGAACTGCAAAACGCGCTGCTGTGGATTAACTACCGTTATTATCTCGCGCCGCTGTTCTGGCTGGTGGTTGGCGGGCCGTGGGGATTGTTAACGCTGACGGCTTACTGCGTGCTGCGCGCCTGGCAGACCTGGCTTGCGCGTTATCAGACGCCACGCCACCGTTTACAGTCCGGCATTGACGGTATTTTGCATATTGTCGACTGGGTGCCGGTGCGCCTGGTTGGCGTGGTGTATGCCTTGCTGGGACACGGTGAAAAAGCGCTGCCTGCATGGTTCGCGTCGCTGGGCGACCGCCATTCGTCACAGTATCAAGTGCTTACCCGTTTGGCGCAGTTCTCACTGGCCCGCGAGCCGCATGTCGATGCGATCGAAACACCGAAAGCGGCGGTTTCAATGGCTAAGAAGACGTCGCTGGTGGTGGTGGTGATTATGGCGCTGCTGACCATCTACGGAACGTTGATTTAACGGCCCGATGCCAGGCGCTGCTGGCTTGGCGCATTCATGTCGCCGGATGGCGCTGCGCTTATCCGGCCTACAGTCCGCGGCCCGGTAAACGCAGCGCAAGCAGGGAAAATCCCAGTGGTGGCGTTGAATCCCGGACGCCTTGCTGTTCATTCGCTACAACGTATCAGCTGGAGGGATGCCGAAGTCGGGCATCCCATTTTCTTGCCAGCGCACCAGCTTCAGCCGGGTGTGGCGGTTAGGATCGTACAGTGGGTCGCCTTCAATTTCGGTGTAGTTGCGCGCGTGGTACACCAGCACATCTTCCCCTTCCGGCGTTTGCGTAAAACTGTTGTGGCCCGGGCCATACTGGCGGTTTTCATAGCTGGTGCGAAATACCGGCTGCGGCGCTTTGTGCCAGTTAGCCGGCTGTAGCGGATCGGCCTGAACGTCGATCCACAATAATCCCATGCAGTAGTTTTCATCGGTTGCGCTGGCGGAATAGCTGATAAACAGCTTATCGCCATGAACCAGCACCGCCGGCCCTTCGTTAACCATAAATCCCCGGCATTCCCAGTCGAACTCCGGCTTGCTCAGCATGAGCGGCGCGCCTTTTAGCGTCCACGGGTTTTCCAGTTCGGCTAAATAGAGGTTGGTGTTGCCGGCGATCTG
Source organism: uncultured Klebsiella sp. (assembly GCA_902490055.1). Lineage (GTDB taxonomy): Bacteria > Pseudomonadota > Gammaproteobacteria > Enterobacterales > Enterobacteriaceae > Klebsiella. The sequence continues at coordinate 15,544 of CABUCP010000010.1, forward strand.
CGGATCTTTCTGCGCCCATAAATACCAGCGCTTCCCCTGGTGGCAAAAAGTGGTGGCATCGAGGGCGAAGGTATCGAACGGGGTGACAATTTGCCCTTTTTCCTGCCAGCGGCCGCTGAGCGGATCGCTGTCGCTACACTCAAGGGCAAACATCCGGTGCTGAAACATCCCCCGATCATCCAGGTCATGAGTTGCGGCGGCGGCAAAGTAGATAATCCATTTACCGTCCATTTTGTGTAGCTCCGGCGCCCAAATAAGCTGGCTCATTGGGCCGCTTTGCGGCTTGCGCCAGACGGTCACCGGTTCGGCTTCACGCAGGCCTTCCAGCGTTGAGGCGCGGCGAATCTCCAGCCGGTCATATTCCGGCACTGAGGCAATAAAATAGTAGCTATCGTGATGGCGCAGGATAAACGGATCCGCGCGTTGCTCAATAAAGGGGTTTGGCCAGTTGTTCATCAGGCTTTCCTTACGTGTTCGCTGGTTTTCAATTCCTGGTAATCATTCAGCTCGCTGTAGTTGCTGCGGCGTTTTTCCAGATCGCTCTGGATTTGGCGCATCAGATCACGGTCAACTTTCAGCAGGCGTACGACGCCGGCGGTAATCAGGTAGCCAACGCCGGGGATCACCGAAAACAGCAGGACGATACCGTTCAGCGCCGAGGCGCTTTGTTGTTTCGCGCCGGCATCGTAGCCGTACCACGAGAGCAGGAAACCGACCATCGCTCCGGCCACTGCCAGACCGACCTTCAGGAAGAACAGGTTGCCGGAGAAGCTGATACCGGTAATGCGCTTGCCGGTTTTCCACTCGCCGTAGTCGTCAACATCGGACATCAGAGACCAGTGCAGCGGCGACGGGATTTGATGCAGGATATTGAGCAGGAAGTAGAGCACCAGAATCAGCGTTGTGGCATGCGGATTAAAGAAGTAGAAGGCGCAGGAGAAGACGGCCAGTACAATGTTGGTCCAGAAAAAGACCTGCAGTTTACACCAGCGGTCGGTGAGCACTTTCGCCAGCATGCTGCCGATCATCATGCCAACCACGCCAAGGCTGATAAACAGAGTGGCGAAGTGGGTGCTTTGCCCCATCACCCAGGTGACGTAGTACATGGTGGCGGCCATACGGATAAAACCGGGGCAGACGTTGCACAGGGTTAACAGTAAAATGCGTACCCACTGGTCGTTCTTCCAGACGTCCTTAAGATCTTTTTTCAGTTCGTCGTTGGTTTGTACCGCCGGGCGGATGCGCTCGCGAACGGTGGCGAAGCAGAATAAAAACATACACATGCCGATTAGCGCCAGCACGGTCATCGCCATCTGGTAGCCTTTGGCTTTATCGGCGCCGCCGAACCACTCCGCCATCGGCAGCAGGGTCAGCGAAAGCAAAAGCGTTGCGATACCGACCAGCACAAAGCGGTACGCCTGGCAGGCTACGCGCTCTTTTGGGTCGTTGGTCATCACCGTACCTAAAGAGCAGTAGGGGATGTTGATGGCGGTATAAGTGACCGACAGCAGGAAATAAGTGACAAAGGCATAGATAACTTTGCTGTTATAGGTCCAGTCAGGGGTGGTGAACATCAGCACGCTGAACAGGGCGTAGGGGAAGGCTATCCACAGTAGCCATGGACGAAAACGGCCATATTTACTGCGGGTGCGGTCGGCCATTGCGCCCATGATCGGGTCGGTGACGGCATCGATGACGCGCACCGACAGCAGCAGTACCCCGACCAGCGCCGGCGCAAGCCCAAAAATATCCGTATAAAAATAGTTAACGAACAACATGATGGCGCCAAAAATAATGTTACATCCGGCGTCGCCCATCCCGTAGCCAATCTTCTCTTTAACCGAAAGCTTATTGTCTGTCATCCTGGCGCTCTCCCATTGCAGTATGGAGAGAATTATTGGTCTTAGCGTCGGGAATTACGTTGCAGTAATCCGTCAACGATATGGATAAAACGGTTATAGAAAGGAAAGTGTGAAGCAGATAACAATGCGCCGTGCCCGTCAGCAGGGGGCGAACACGGCGTTAAGAGATGTATTATTGTGCTTTTACGACGCTGGCGCTTTTCTGCTTAAACAGATAGCCAACGCCGAGAATCACAATCCACACCGGGATCAGCCATACCGAAATCGCCATCCCCGGAGTCATCAGCATGATAGCCAACACCGCCAGCATAAACAGCAGACATACCCAGTTCCCCAGCGGGTAGAACAGCGCCGGGAAACGCGTCTTCACGCCTTCTTGCTGCTTGGCCCGGCGGAACTTGATGTGCGCGAGGCTAATCATTGCCCAGTTAATAACCAGCGCGGAAACCACCAGCGCCATCAGCAGGCCGAATGCCGATTCCGGGGCCAGGTAGTTGATCAATACGCATAGCGCGGTGACTACCGCCGATACCAGAATGGTGTTAACCGGTACGCCGCGTTTGTCGACGCTGAGCAGCGCTTTCGGCGCATTGCCTTGCTGGGCGAGGCCAAACAGCATGCGGCTGTTGCAGTATACGCAGCTGTTGTAGACCGAGAGCGCCGCCGTCAGTACCACGACGTTGAGGGCATTGGCCACCAGCGTATCGCCGAGTTCATGGAAGATCAGCACGAACGGACTGGTATCCGCGGTGACGCGCGTCCACGGCAGCAGAGAGAGCAGTACCGCCAGCGAGCCCACATAGAAGATAAGGATACGGTAGATAACCTGGTTAGTGGCTTTCGGGATACTCTTTTCCGGGTTATCCGCTTCCGCCGCGGTGATCCCGACCAGTTCCAGGCCGCCGAACGAGAACATGATGATCGCCATCATCATCACCAGCCCGGTGAAGCCGTGCGGCAGGAAGCCGCCCTGATCCCACAGGTTGCGCACGGTGGCCTGCGGGCCGCCGCTGCCGCTGAACAGCAGCCAGGCGCCGAACAGAATCATCGCGACGACCGCCACCACTTTGATAATGGCAAACCAGAATTCCATTTCGCCGAACACTTTTACGTTGGTCAGGTTAATCGCGTTGATGGCGACGAAGAAGACCGCAGCGGAGACCCAGGTGGGAATTTCCGGCCACCAGAACTGAACGTATTTGCCGACGGCGGTGAGTTCCGCCATGGCGACGAGTACATACAACACCCAATAGTTCCAGCCGGAGGCGAAACCGGCAAAACCACCCCAGTACTTATAGGCAAAATGGCTGAATGAACCGGCAACCGGCTCCTCTACCACCATTTCGCCGAGCTGACGCATGATCAGGAAGGCGATAAACCCGGCGATAGCGTAGCCGAGGATAATACCAGGACCTGCAGACTGAATGACTGACGCACTACCCAGGAATAAGCCCGTACCAATAGCGCCTCCTAGCGCAATGAGCTGTATATGGCGGTTCTTCAAGCCGCGCTTGAGTCGATCGCCATGCTGTTGACCTTCCATCATGAAACCTCGTGTGTGGTTATTATGTTTATACGCTTCATCCTTCAGGTTGCTGCTTTGCTGTCCGTCTCTGCCAAATAGCATAGTTAGCTAATTTCAAGGCGTTTGAGGCCAGTTTTTACCC
>CABUCP010000011.1 GCA_902490055.1 uncultured Klebsiella sp.
ATTGTGTTGTTTAACGTTTTATACGCCCGATTTAGGCTATAGCGGTAAGTTAATTTATGCCTATGTTTCTTATACTTTATTATCCTTAGTGTATACCGCTATTAACGTACCGTACTGCGCGATGATTAATAATATCTCCAATGACTCCCGGGAGCGGGTATCGCTGCAGTCGTGGCGCTTTGCGCTAAGCACCTTAGGCGGCCTGATCGTTTCGCTGACCGCATTGCCGCTGGTGGCTTGGCTGGGGAAAGGAAACCTGCAAAACGGGTATTTCTATACCATGATGGTGATGGGCGGTCTGAGTATCGTCCTGTTCTTTATCTGTTTTGGCCTGACTAAAGAGCGTTACTCCACGGACATCGCGGTCAATAATCAGAGCAGCATTCTTGATGATCTGAAAACTCTACTGGGCAACAAGGACTGGCGTATTTTATTTGCGCTGAACGTCGTGAACCTGATTGCCGTGCTGTTCAAAGGCGGCACCACGCTTTATTACGTCAATAATATTATGGGGCGCGCGGATCTTAGCAGCCTGCTATTGACCACCACGTTGGCTTCCGGGGTACTTGGCGCGATGCTGTCGCCGTTCATTTTTAAGAACATCGATAAGGTTAAGGGCTTCAAGCTTTCGATGGCGCTGGAGGCGGTGCTATTGATAGCGATGTATTTCGTCCCGGCAGGCCACGTCGGCGCCATTTTCGCGCTGGTGATTATCATCAATATTATCCAGCTGGCGGCGACGCCGCTGCAGTGGAGTATGCTCTCCGACATTATTGATGCTGAAGAGAAGCGCAGCGGCAAGAAGTTGAGCGGAATTGTCTTCTCAACCAATCTGTTTGCGATCAAGCTGGGGATTGCCATCGGCGGCGCGCTGGTCGGCTATTTGCTGGCGTGGGGGGATTATGTCGGCGGCGCCGCGCAGCAATCGGCCTCGGCGCTGCAGATGATTAAACTGCTGTTTACCGTCTTCCCGGGCCTGCTGGTGGCGCTGTTGATTGTGATTATGAATCGCTACAGTCTGGATGATAAACGTCTGTCGCGCCTGGCGCAGGAAAGCGGGAGATAATCGACGGATCTCTATTCAACTGGGCGAAGTTTGCGTATAAACTCGCGGGTTTTAGTATTCCGGAGGCGGAGAGGCGATGAGCCAGGTAGAGTTAAACGGTGAGTTATTCACATTAGAGCGGTTCCCACCTAACGCTGAAGAAGAAGCGCTTCAGGCATGGGAAGCGGCGGATGAATATCTGCTGCAACAGGTGAATGACGTCGACGGCCTGACGCTCATCTTCAACGACGGCTTCGGCGCAATCTCCTGCGCGCTGGCGGAGCGCAACCCGGTCAGCATCAACGATTCCTATATTTCCGAGCTGGCGACCCGCCATAACCTGCGGATGAACGGTATCGATGAAGAGAGCGTGCGCTTTCAGGATAGCCTGAGCCCGCTGCCGGCCGCGCCGGCGCTGGTGCTGATTAAGGTGCCGAAACAGCTGGCCCTGCTGGAACAACAGCTGCGCGCGCTACGCGAAGTGGTGACGCCGGAAACCCGCATCATCGCGGCGGCGAAAGCCCGTGATGTGCACAACTCGACGCTGGCGTTGTTTGAAAAAATCCTCGGCACCACGACGACCTCGCTGGCGTGGAAAAAAGCGCGTTTGATTCACTGCGTTTTCACCGCGCCTAAACTTGCCGATGCGCCGCAAACCTACAGCTGGAAGCTGGACGGTACGCCGTGGACTATCCATAACCATGCCAACGTTTTTGCCCGCAGCGGCCTGGATATCGGCGCGCGCTTTTTCCTCGAACATCTGCCGTCCGATTTGGAAGGCGAGATCGCCGATCTCGGCTGCGGCAACGGGGTGATTGGCCTGCAGGCGCTGGCGCAGAACCCGAACGCCAGCGTGATGTTTACCGATGAGTCGCATATGGCGGTGGCTTCCAGCCGTTTGAACGTCGAGCATAACTTGCCGGAAGATATTGAGCGCTGCGAATTTATGGTGAACAACTCGCTCTCCGGAATTGAACCGGATCGCTTTACGGCGATTCTGTGCAATCCGCCGTTCCATCAGCAGCACGCGATTACCGATCATATTGCCTGGCAGATGTTTAACGACGCCCGCCGTAGCCTGAAATACGGCGGCGAGCTGTACGTCGTCGGCAACCGCCACCTCGACTATTTCCGTAAACTGAAGCGCGCTTTCGGCAACTGCACCACCATTGCGACCAACAATAAGTTCGTGGTTTTGAAAACAACCAAGGTGCGCAAGCAGCGCTGATGCATGTCGCTGTTACCCCCCGGCTTGCGGCTGCGCCTTAGCCGGGCTACCGCCCGGGATTATCGTGGTAGCCCGGGGAAGGCGCATCGCGCCGCCCCCGGGACAGCGCTAAATCGCCAGCGCCAGCTTAGTGCCCTGGGCAATCGCCCGGCGCGCATCCAACTCCGCCGCTACGTCGCAGCCGCCGATCAAATGCACCGTTTTGCCCGCCGCGCGCAGCGGATCCGCCAGCTCGCGGCGCGGCTCCTGCCCGGCGCAGATAACTACGTTATCGACTGCCAGTAGCTGGGGTTCGCCGCCGATCGTCAGATGTAATCCGGCATCATCGATCTTCTCATAGCTGACGGCTGGGATCATTTTTACGCCGCGCGCCAGCAGCGTCGCACGATGGATCCAACCGGTGGTTTTGCCTAACCCTTCGCCCGGTTTGCTGGCCTTACGCTGCAACATCACAATCTGGCGCGGGCTTTTGCTCACCTGCGGGCCTTCCGGGCGCAGTCCGCCCGCCGTCTGCAGGCTGGTATCAATCCCCCATTCGTTGCAGAACTCGCCGATATCCTGGCTGGTGGCAATACCCGATTGGCTTAAATACATCGCGGTATCAAAGCCGATACCGCCGCAGCCGATGATCGCCACCTTCGCGCCAACTGGCGCCTTATCGCGTAAAACATCCAGGTAGCTCAGCACTTTGGGATGATCGATCCCGGCGATCGGCGGCAGGCGCGGCGCAATGCCGGTGGCGAGGATCGTCTCATCAAACGCCAGCAGATCGTCCGCCGTGACGCGAGCGTTGAGGCGAAGATCGACGCCGTGGAGATCGAGCATGGTGCGGTAATAGCGTAAGGTCTCGTGAAACTCCTCTTTGCCGGGGATCTGTTTGGCGATATTAAACTGACCGCCGATCTCCGTTTGCGCATCAAACAGGGTGACGTGATGGCCGCGAGCGGCGGCATTAACGGCGAACGCCAGCCCGGCAGGGCCCGCGCCGACCACCGCCAGCCGCTTCGGCGCGGCGGCAGGTGAGATAGGCATCAGCGTTTCATGGCAGGCGCGCGGGTTGACCAGACACGAGGTGACCTTGCCGACGAAGATCCGATCGAGGCACGCCTGATTGCAGCCGATACAGGTGTTGATCTCTGCGGCGCGATCGCTCTGCGCTTTCGCCATAAATTCGGCGTCGGCGAGGAACGGGCGGGCCATCGATACCATATCGGCATCGCCCCGCGCGAGGATCGCCTCCGCGACCTGCGGATCGTTAATGCGGTTGGTGGTAATCAGCGGAATTGACACGACGTCTTTCAGCTTACGCGTTACCCAGCTAAAAGCGCCGCGTGGTACCGGCGTGGCGATGGTTGGAATGCGCGCTTCGTGCCAGCCGATTCCGGTGTTGATGATTGTCGCCCCCGCCGCTTCAATAGCTTTGGCCAGCTCGCTGACTTCCGTCAGCGTGCTGCCGTCGTTTACCAGGTCGAGCATCGACAGGCGATAGATGATGATGAAATCGTGGCCGGCGCGCTGGCGTACCGCCTTGACGACTTCAACGGCGAAACGCATACGGCGGGCGTAATCGCCGCCCCATTGATCGTCGCGCTGGTTGGTGCGCGCGGCGAGGAATTCGTTAATCAGATAGCCTTCAGAGCCCATCACTTCGACGCCGTCATAGCCCGCCTCCCGTGCCAGCTGGGCGCAGTGGGCAAAATCATCGATTAGCGTCAGGATCTCGTCATGGCTCAGTTCATGCGGCGTGAAGCGGTTGATTGGCGCCTGCAGGGGCGACGGGGCAACCAGCGCGGGCTGATAGCTGTAGCGCCCGGTATGCAGGATCTGCAGGGCGATTTTGCCGCCTTCCTGGTGTACCGCGTCGGTAATATGGCGATGGTGCGCCAGGTGGCTGGCATCGTTGAGCACCGCGCCGCCGGCCATGGTGACGCCAGATGGGGCCGGAGCGATGCCGCCGGTGACAATTAGCGCCACGCCATGGCGGGCGCGCTCGGCGTAGAAGGCTGCCAGCCGCTGCGCGCCGTCCGGTAGCTCTTCCAGGCCGGTATGCATGGAGCCCATCAACACGCGGTTTTTGAGCGTTGTGAAGCCCAGCTCAAGCGGGGCGAAAAGCGACGGATAGCGGCTCATAATGGCTTCCAATGTAAAATTATTGTTATGTGGTCGGATGAGTTACTAATTTAGCCGTCGCGGAGAAAAAGGGAAAAGGGGAGTGCGGTGATTGTGATGGGATTCAAAGAACGATGAGTGGTTTCTCCTCCCGCGGTGGGGAGGAGAAAAAGAAGATGGACTATGGCGTTGCGCGCTGGCGGCGCTCCAGGCCCGGCGCTTGCCACATCGAAGTGGTCAGCCCGCTGTCCACCAGCCCCAACTGATCGGCGTACACCGTCTGCCACTTGCTCATCATCTCCTGATACAGCTCGCGATGCTGCGGATTGGGCGTGAAGACCCGATGCCAGCTCACCAGTTTTTCCCCGGCGCTGGCCATATCGCTATACAGCCCGGCGCCGGTTCCGGCGGCAATGGCGCAGCCGAGGGCGGTGGCTTCGCGGACCACCGGCACCCGTACCGGCAGGCCGGTGACATCACTAAGGATCTGGCTCCACAGCGCCCCCTTCGAGCCGCCGCCGGCAAACACCAGACTCTCGAATGTCACCCCGGAGAACTGCGAGATCTGTGCGAGGTTGCAGGCGGAGACAATCGCCGCATTCTCCTCCAGCGCGCGGAACAGGGTCGCTTTATTGCACTTTTCCGGATCGATGGACAGGTTAATAAACGATGGCGCGGCGTGGTACCACTGCTTAAAGTGCATGGCATCGGAAAAGATCGGCATCACGCCGTGGGAGCCGGCGGGCACGCGGCTGGCCATCTCCTCCAGCAGCGAATAGGCATCGACGCCGAGTCGTTCGGCAATCAGCTTTTCTTCGGCGCAGAAGGCATCGCGGAACCAGCGCATGGTCAGGCCGGTAAAGAAGCTGATCGACTCCGCCTGCGCCATCCCGGGGATCACATGCGGATTTACGCGAATGTTCATTTCCGGATCGGTGCGCACCTGCGGCAGATTCACCACCTGCTGCCAGAAAGTGCCGCCAAGCACCGCGGTTTGCCCGGCACGCACCACGCCGAGCCCCAGACAGCCGAGCTGGACGTCGCCGCCGCCCATCACCACCGGCGTGCCGACGCGCAGGCCGCTCTGCTGAGCCGCCGTTGCGGTTACGGCGCCTAATACCGTGCCTGTTTCCTTCACCGGAGAAAGAATATCGGCGCGCAGCCCGGCCATATCCAGCAGCGCCGGGCGCCAATCGCGGCTGAACAGGTCAAGCATACCGGTGGTGCCGGCGTTGGACGGGTCGACCGCCAGCTCGCCGGATAGCTTCGCCGCCAGCCAATCGCTAATCATGGTAATGGTCGCCGCCTTGCGGTAAATATCCGGACGATGGTGCGCCAGCCACAGCAGGCGCGGCATGGCGCTCAGCGCCAGTGTCTGGCCGGAAACGCCGTACACCTCGGATTCAAAGCGGTAATCGTGGATCTCTTTGAGCTCCGCCACTTCTCGGCTGGCGCGGGCATCGACGTTGGCGCAGGCCCAGATCGCATCGCCGTTGCGGTCATAGAGGACGATCCCTTCGCGCATCGAGCAGCAGGCGACGGACTGGATGTCCGCGGGGGAGAGGCGGGCGGCGTCGAGCGCCTGGCGGATGCACTGGCAGGCCAGCTGCCAGTTGGTGGTGAGGTCGAACTCCATCGAGCCGGGGACGTTATCGATGCTCAGATGCTTCCATTCGGCCTGGCCCACCGCCAGCTGGCGGCCATTGAGATCGAAAATAACCGCCCGAATGCTGCCGGTCCCGGCATCTAACGCTAACAGGTAACTCATGACATGCGCCTCGCTGTTGTCGCGCGACGCAGGGCCGTCAGGAGGCCAGCGTGAGCACCGCGCGTGCTGTTGTCTCTTCCGTTACCAGGCCATTGATGCGTTTGCCGACAAGGGCGGCATAAATCGCCTGCGCTTTTTCTTCCCCCCCGGCGACGCCGACGATGGTCGGCAGCTGCGCCAGTTCATCGAGGGTCACGCCGAGAAGTTCACGATGGATCTCCAGTCCTTCTACCGGCCGGCCGTCGGCCTGCAGGAAATAACCTAAAATGTCGCCGACCGCGCCTTTGCGCGCGTACATCAGCTGTTCGCCCTCGCTGATATAGCCGGAGCGTAAAATCGTGGCGTCGCGCCGCTGATCGATGGCGCCAATGCCGACGACCGCCGCGTCCGCCGCCGTCGCCGCCAGCATCACGTCGCGCACGCTTGATTCGCGGCGCAGGATCTCGGCGACGTCCGCCGAAGAGACCCGCAGCGGTGCCGGAATAATGCTGACGCTGCAGGCGGCATCAAGCTGACCGATACCGGTCATGTAGGGGCCGACGCCGCCGGAGAGGGTCACCAGCCGCACCTGCTGCGAACCAATAAAGCCGCTGAGATGCTGCAGGCAGCTCATGGTGGCTTCGCCGAAACCAACCGCCAGCAACTGCCCCGGCTGCAGAATGCCCATCAGCGACTGCGCCGCGCCGATGCCCAGCCGGGTATTCATCGGCGGGGTGTTGAGCGCCGGCAGCACGCGGGCGATCTTGAGGCCAAAACGCTGCTGCAGTTCGCTCTCCAGCGCCAGGCAGCCTTCATAGCGCGAATTGATCTGCACGCGGATCACCCCGGACTGGCGGCCTTTCTCCAGCAGACGGGAAATCTTCAGCCGCGGCAGCCCTAAACGCTCGCCGATGTCGTTCTGCGTCAGACCGTCGTGGTAGTAACACCACGCCACCCGCGCCACCAGCTCTTCCTCGGCCAACGCCAGCCCGGCGTAGCGGCTTTCTTCCGTAATGCGTTTTTCGCTCATAAATTGAACTCTTATAAAAATTTAGATCATATGTTCGTTATTGCGCGGTCGGAAAGTGTGAGCCGACTGGCAAAATGGATCTTTCATCGCTGGCGCCTTTTTTCCTGACGATCTAAAGCACCAAACTGTGATCTTCGCACGGTTGTAAATATAGTTCACCGTCTACGCTTTTGAACATTATTAAATTTAAAAATCATTTGTTCAAATGAGGCGCGACGATGAAGCCACTGCTTGAAGCTCGCCAAATCTGCAAACAGTTCTCCGGCGTTGCGGTGCTGAAAGGCATCGATTTCACGCTAGGCGCGGGCCAGGTGCATGCGCTGATGGGCGGCAACGGCGCGGGTAAATCGACGCTGATGAAGATCATTGCCGGCGTAGAAACGCCGGATAGCGGTGAACTGACGCTCGGCGAACGCGCGTTTGCGCGCCTCAACCCGGCGCTGGCTCATCAGCTGGGTATCTATCTGGTACCGCAGGAGCCGATGCTGTTTCCCAATCTCAGCGTGCGCGAAAACATTCTCTTCCGCCTGCCAAAGCGAGCGGATACCGCCGCGCGGCTGCAGGACAAACTGCAGCAGCTGAACTGTCAGATCAACCTTGACGCCAGCGGCAGCACGCTCGAAGTGGCCGATCAACAAATGGTCGAGATCCTGCGCGGGCTGATGCGCGAGGCGAAGATCCTGATCCTTGATGAACCCACCGCCTCATTAACGCCGGGCGAAACCGAGAGGCTGTTTCGCCAGATCCGCGCGTTACAGGCACTCGACGTTGGGATCGTCTTTATCTCGCACAAACTGCCCGAAATTCGCCAGCTTGCCAGCCATATTTCGGTGATGCGCGACGGCGCGGTGGTGCTGAGCGGCGAGACCGCCGAGTACAGCGATGGCCAGCTGATTGGCGCGATGACGCCGGTCAGTCGCGACCACGCGCTCAGCGACACGCAAAAGCTGTGGCTGGCGCTGCCGGGCAACCGCCGCACCCAGGCGCAGGATTTTCCCGTGCTGCGGGTGGAAGATCTCACCGGCGAGGGTTTTATCGATCTCAACCTCGAGATCCGCGCCGGGGAGATCGTCGGCCTGGCGGGGCTGGTGGGTTCCGGGCGTACCGAATTTGCCGAAACCCTGTATGGCCTGCGCCCGCCGCGCGCCGGGCGAGTATGGCTGGAGAACCGCGAGATTAGCCATGACAGCTCCCGCGCCAGGCTGGCCAGCGGGCTGGTGTATCTCCCGGAAGATCGTCAGGTTTCGGGGCTATTTCTCGATGCGTCGGTACGCTGGAACACGGTGATGTTTAATCAGCCGTCGTGGTGGCAGCAGGAGAAAAGGGAAGCGGCGGTGGTCGAGCGCTATCACCGGGCGCTGGGCATCAAACTGGCGCATGGCGATCGCCCGGTGCGTACCCTCTCCGGCGGTAATCAGCAGAAGGTGCTGCTGGCGCGCTGTCTGGAGGCCAATCCGCTGCTGCTGATTGTCGATGAGCCGACGCGCGGCGTGGACGTTTCCGCCCGCGCCGATATTTATCAACTACTGAAAAGCGTCGCCGCGCAAAACGTGGCGGTGTTGATGATCTCTTCCGATCTTGATGAGTTCGTTGGCCTCGCTGACCGAGTGCTGGTGATGCATCAGGGCCGCTACAGCGGCGAACTGGCGCGGCAGGCGGTAACCGTCGATCGCATGATGACCCTGGCCTTCGGAGGGCAGGCATGAAAACGTTACTGAAAAATCGTGAGCTGAGCGCCTTCTTCGCCATCGTGGCGCTATTTGTGGTGCTGGTGGCACTTAACCCGGCCTATTTCAGCCTGCAGACGCTGGCGATGATTTTCGCCAGCTCGCAGATCCTCTGCCTGCTGGCGCTGGGCGCGACGCTGGTGATGCTAACCCGCAATATCGACGTGTCGGTAGGTTCGACCGTCGGGCTGTGCGCCATCGCCGTCGGCGTGGCGCTGAACAACGGTTACGGCCTGGTGACGGCTATCGTCTTCGCGTTGGCGATCGGCGCGCTGGCCGGGGCGTTTAACGGCCTGCTGGTGGTGGGCCTGCGCATCCCGGCGATCGTCGCCACCCTTGGCACGCTGGGCCTGTATCGCGGGGTGATGCTGCTGTGGACCGGCGGTAAATGGATTGAAGGGTTGCCTGACAGCCTGAAATCGCTGTCGGAACCGGCTTTTATCGGCGTCTCGCCGTTGGGCTGGCTGGTACTGGCGCTGCTGCTGGCCGGCGGCTGGCTGCTGTCGCGTACCGCCTTTGGCCGCGATTTCTATGCCGTCGGCGATAATCTTGCCGCCGCGCGCCAGTTGGGCGTGGCGGTCAACCGCACGCGGATGCTGGCCTTTACCCTTAACGGCATGCTGGCGGCCTGCGCCGGGATCGTCTTCGCCGCGCAGATTGGTTTTGTGCCTAATCAGACCGGCAGCGGCCTGGAAATGAAAGCCATCGCCGCCTGCGTACTGGGCGGGATATCGCTGCTCGGCGGCACCGGTACGCTGCTGGGGGCGTTTCTCGGCGCCTTTTTCCTCACCCAAATTGACACCGTACTGGTGTTGTTCCGCCTTCCCGCCTGGTGGAACGACTTTATCGCCGGCCTGGTGCTGCTCGGGGTACTGGTGCTCGATGGCCGCCTGCGTCAGGCCCTGGCCCGCCAGCAGCGGGCGCTGAAATACAGCCGTTTCCAGCCCGGTAACAAAGGGGGCAAGCAGGTCGCCCGCTTTCCCGAGCGCAAAAGCAAAGAGGTAGCCTGAATGAAGCTCAAGCTTAACTGGGAAAGCACGCTGCTGGCGTTGCTGATACTGGAGATCCTGCTGTTCGGCGCGCTGAATCCGCGCATGTTGGATCTCAATATGCTGCTCTTTAGCACCAGCGACTTTATCTGCATCGGCATCGTCGCGCTGCCGCTGACGCTGGTGATTATCAGCGGCGGGATTGATATTTCGCTGGGTTCGACCATCGGCCTGTGCGCCATCGCCCTCGGGGTGATGACTCAGGCGGGCTGGCCGCTGTGGCTGGCGGTGGCGCTGACCCTGCTGGTCGGCCTGCTGTGCGGATTAATCAATGCCGCGCTGATTCACTATACCGGTATCAGCCCGCTGGTTATCACCCTCGGTACGCTGTATCTGTACGGCGGCGGCGCGCTGCTGCTTTCCGGGATGGCGGGGGCCACCGGCTACGAGGGGATCGGCGGCTTTCCCGATAGCTTCACCGCCTTCGCCAATTTAACCCTGGTTGGCCTACCGCTGCCGCTGGTGCTGTTTGCCGTTATCACCTTTTTCTTCTGGCTGTTGGCCCATCGCGGGCGCTTTGGCCGCCACCTCTTTTTACTCGGGCAAAACCCGCGCGCCGCGCGCTATGCCGCGCTGTCGGTGAACGGTATCCCGTACGTGCTGTATGGCCTGGTCGGTATTGCCGCGGCGGTAGCGGCGCTGGTGATGGTCTCCTATTTCGGCTCGGCGCGTTCGGATTTAGGCCGTGACCTGCTGATGCCGGCGCTGACCGCGGCGGTGCTCGGCGGGGCCAATATTTACGGTGGCTCGGGGTCGATACTGGGTACCGCGCTGGCGGCATTGCTGGTGGGATATCTGCAGCAAGGTTTACAGATGGTCGGCATCCCCAACCAGGTGTCGAGCGCGCTGTCAGGGGCGCTGTTGGTTGTGGTGGTGATGGGGCGTTCGCTGAGCCTGCACCGTGAATGGGTGCGTGCGACCTGGCGGCGTCTTTTCTCGCATAAAACAATCGGAGCATAACAATGAAATTAAAACTGATCGTGCTGGCGCTGGCGATGAGCGTGGTTACTGCGCAAGCGGCGGACCGCATCGCCTTTATTCCTAAGCTGGTCGGCGTTGGCTTCTTCACCAGCGGCGGCAACGGCGCGAAAGAGGCGGGTAAAGCGCTCGGCGTGGATGTCACCTATGACGGCCCGACCGAGCCCAGCGTTTCAGGCCAGGTGCAGCTTATCAACAACTTCGTCAACCAGGGCTACAACGCAATTATCGTCTCCGCCGTCTCGCCGGACGGGCTGTGTCCGGCGCTGAAGCGGGCGATGCAGCGCGGCGTAAAAGTGCTGACCTGGGATTCCGATACCAAGCCGGAGTGTCGCAGTATCTACATCAACCAGGGCACGCCGCAGCAGCTCGGCGGCCTGCTGGTGGAGATGGCGGAAAAACAGGTGACCAAACCTGCCGCCAAAGTGGCATTTTTCTACTCCAGCCCAACGGTAACCGACCAGAATCAGTGGGTGAAAGAGGCGAAGGCCAAAATCGAAAAAGAGCATCCGCAGTGGCAAATCGTCACCACCCAATTTGGCTATAACGATGCCACCAAATCGCTACAAACCGCCGAGGGGATCTTAAAAGCGTATCCGGATCTCGACGCCATTATCGCGCCGGATGCCAACGCGCTGCCGGCGGCGGCGCAGGCGGCGGAGAACCTCAAGCGTCAGGGCGTAGCGATTGTCGGCTTTAGTACTCCGAACGTGATGCGCCCGTACGTGGAGCGCGGCACGGTGAAAGCGTTTGGTCTGTGGGATGTGGTTCAACAGGGAAAAATTGCGGTTAACGTCGCCGATCGGTTGCTGAAAAAGGGCGATCTTAACGTTGGCGACAGCGTTGAGGTGAAAGATATCGGCACGCTGAAGGTCGAACCGAACAGCGTGCAGGGCTATCAGTATGAGGCGAAGGGCAACGGCATCGTGCTGCTGCCGGAGCGCGTGGTGTTCAGTAAAGAGAACATCAACAACTACGACTTCTGACGGAGGATGAGATGGCTGATTTAGACGACATCAAAGAGGGTAAGGACTTCGGCGTAGACCGCCCGCAGCAGAATACGCTGTATACCCTGAAAGGCTGCGGTTCGCTGGACTGGGGGATGCAGTCGCGGCTGGCGCGCATCTTCAATCCACACAGCAACCGCACGGTGATGCTGGCCTTCGATCACGGCTACTTCCAGGGGCCGACGACCGGGCTTGAGCGTATCGACCTGTCGATTGCGCCGCTGTTTGCCGATACCGACGTGCTGATGTGTACCCGAGGCGTACTGCGCAGCCAGGTGCCGGCGGCGACCAATAAACCGGTGGTGCTGCGCGCCTCCGGCGGCAACTCTATCCTGAGCGAACTCTCTAACGAATGCGTGGCGGTAGCGATGGAAGACGCGCTGCGTCTCAACGTCTGCGCGGTGGCGGCGCAGGTCTATATCGGCAGCGAATACGAACATCAGTCGATCAATAACATCATCAAGCTGGTGGATGCCGGCAACCGCTACGGTATGCCGGTACTGGCGGTCACTGGGGTTGGCAAAGAGATGACCCGCGACGCGCGCTACTTCTCGCTGGCTAGCCGGATTGCCGCCGAAATGGGCGCGCAGTTCGTGAAGACCTATTTCGTTGAAGACGGTTTTGAAAAAGTGACCGCCAGCTGCCCGGTGCCGATCGTTATCGCTGGCGGTAAAAAGCTGCCGGAGCACGAGGCGCTGGAAATGTGCTGGCGGGCGATCGATCAGGGCGCTTCCGGCGTGGATATGGGGCGCAATATCTTCCAGTCCAGCGCGCCGCGCGCGATGCTGAAGGCGGTGAAGAAGGTGGTGCATGAGAATCTGAGCGCGCGCGAAGCGTATCAGTTCTGGCAGGAGGAAAAACAGGGAGAACTGAAATGAACGTCACGCTGGTGGAAATTAATATTAAGCCCGAGCGGGTGAATGAGTTTCTCGAGGTCTTTCGCGCTAACCATGAAGGCGCGCTGCGGGAGCCGGGTAACCTGCGCTTCGATGTGCTACAGGACCCGGAGGTGAAGACCCGCTTTTTTATCTATGAAGCCTATAAAGACGATCAGGCGGTACTGGCGCATAAGAAAACGCCGCACTATTTAGCCTGCGTCGAAAAGCTGGAGGAGATGATGTCGCAGCCGCGGCAGAAGCGTAGTTTTATCGGCCTGTTGCCGCAGGTGTGAGGTTCCCTCTCCCTATGGGAGAGGGAATGGCTCGGCGCGGTTTTCACCCTCTCCCTGTGGGAGAGGGGAATTACTGCTGACGGAAGAACTCGTTATACAACATGTATAAATGTGCGGCGCTCCATGAGAAGTTTGGCGCCCCCTGCTGCGCGCCGGTCAGCGGATTGTAGTTCTCCTGAATCGGACCATCGGCGGTTAACCCTTTGGCGTGCTGGAAGAACGTGTCCGCCAGCTTCAGCGCTTCGGCGCGATGGCCGTAACGTTCCATCCCCTTCAGGCCGAACCAGAACTGATCCACCCACACCCGTCCGCGCCAGTAGATATCGGCGCCGAAGGCCGGGTTGGTTAGCGAAGCGGTGCCCAGCGGCACAAAGGTGTTGAACTCTTTTGGGTCAAGCATGACGGATACCACATCATCCGCATGCTGCTGGGTCGCCGCGCCGTTGAACAGCGGCGACCAGCCTTCCGGCCCTTTGCCGCGCTCGACGATCGGTTTACCAGCGCAGCCGTTGGCCAACGGCTGTTGCTCAATGCGGATGTCATAATAGAAGCGGGTCTGCGGGTCGAACATGCAGATATTGATGTAATCGGCGAGCTTCGCCGCCAGCGTCTGATAATGTTTCGCTTCTTCCGTCTTGCCGAGGATCGTCGCCATCTGCGCCAGATAGTGGTTATCGCTGTACATATAGCTGGCCTGATCGACCGACTCCTGCATCAGCGAGTAGCCCAGCAGGTTGCCCGCGCGATCGCGGTTTTCGGCGAATTTCACCGTCCAGTCGCTGCGCTTGCCGCCGTTGGCGACGTATTTATCCAGCTGTTCTTTATCAATAAAACCGAATACCGCCGCATCGTCGCGGCCGGATTCCCATGATGCCGCGACCTGCGCCGGGATTTCGAGACTGTCGTAATCGCCCTTTGCCGTCACCTGCTCGTAGGCGCTGAGGCCGGAAAGCGTCTGCTCGGTTTGCCCTTTTTTCACGGTAAACAGCATCGCGCCGTCGGCGGTGTTGTGCGCTTTATCGCGGGTCGCGCCATATTCCGGCACGCCGTTGCCGTTATGGTCGCGGTTGCGTAGCCACCAGTCGTGATAGGCCACCAGCTTGGGATACATCTCTTCCAGCCATGCTTTATCTTTGGTGACGTTATACACCTCCATCACCGACCAGGCCGCGAGGCTCGGTTTGGTATTGCGCTCATTCCAGTTACCGCCGTCGCCGCCGCGCTCGGGACTCAGGTTCCAGGCGATCAGGTCGGGCACAAATCCGGCATCCTGTGGGCGCACCTTATCATTGGCTTTAATCTGCCAGGAGAAGACCGCGCGGATATTCTCTTTGGCGATCTCCGGGTTGAAGTGGGCCATGGCGTAGGCCTGTTTCCAGGTATCCCACGGCCAGGTTTGGTTACCGGAGAACCAGCGGCCGGTCACGGAAGGGGTGACGGTGTTGTAATGCACCGCGCCGCCCGGCGCGCGCCAGTTGCCGTTGAGTGTTTCAATGGCTTTTACCGCTACGCGAGTCTGTTCAGCGGTAGCATCGGGATTGCTGAGTCCTTTTTGCAGATAGCCATCCCAGCGTTGTTCGGAGGCGGCAAGATAGTAAGCCGGGCGCGCCAGAATATCGCGGATCTGCGCTTTTTCCCGCCGCGCTTGCTCTGCGGTCAACAGGTGCGAGTAGGTGGTGTAGAAGGTGGTGGAACCGCGGATTTCGGCGCTGCTGGTAAAGCGGTGACCGTCGATGCGGGTATCGGCTGACAGGGTGCGGTGGATCTGATACTGCGATTCGCCGGAGGTCATCAGGTCGGAGGCGGCGCGAACTTTGCCAAAGCTGACCGTCAGGCCGTCGGGCGTGGCGCTTAGACGACGCTGATAATCCGGGAAGGCTTGATCAATGGTTTTGCCCGACAGCGCCTTGCCCTCTTTGGCGGCCAGTTTTTCCAGCAGTTCGCCATCCCATACCAGCTTCAGCGGAGTGTCGCTGGTGATTTTGGTTTCCAGCAGCGAGGTATGGGCGCTGGCGAAGCGCAGCGTCATCTCGACTTTAACGCCGGGCGCGGTCAGGGTTTGTTTCAGCGCGCCGGGCAGGCTCCAGGCCTGCAGGGTGAAATCGACTTTTTTGCCGTTCTGATACACCGTCAGGCGATCGAAGTTGGTGGCCATAAAGTTGATGTACTCTTCGGTCAGCAGCGCCGGGCCGGGGAAGCCGCCCATGGTCGCCGGGCCGTCGGGCAGCAGGTGGCCGTGCCACGCGCCGAGGTCGAAAAAGGGGTTGAAGCGCTGGTGGTCATCGGCGTCGAAATCCTGCATATACTGCGGCGCGCCGTGACGATCGATGACGTCTTTAAACGCCTGCGCGGTGACGGCGTGGGCGGAAAAGCTCAGCATCAGGGCGCAGGCCAGCGGCGTCAGCGTAGTGGTGAGGTTCATGGTAGCTCGGCTCCTTGTTACCAGTAGAAGTATTGCATCAGGAAAATTTTGTCGCTCGGGTCGCCGCTGGCGTTGCTGGTGTAGAAACGGCTATCGGCGGCGGTGGCGAAACGCCCGCCGCCATATTCGTACCAGATGCCAAATTGCATAAACGCGGTGGTTTCATCGGCGGCGTGGTCCGGGCGGTGTTTGGCGTAGCTGTATGCGGTGGAGAAGTAGAGCCCGCTTAATGCTTCATACATGGCGCTGGCCATAAAGCCGGTTTCGCTACCGGGAACATCCAACCCCTTGGCGCGGCCGGTATGGTGCCAGGCGCGGAAGGCCAGATTGGGCGACAGCACGCCGGTCAAAAATAGCTGCCCGGTACCGTCGGTCACTTCGAGGCCGTTCATCCAGGTGACATCCTTCACGATGTCGTACTGTACGTAGCCGTTGATCATCGCCGGATAGGTGTACTTATCGTCATAGCGATCGTATTTGCCGAAGTGCAGCCAGGCCTTGCTTTCATCGTGATGGCCGGCGGGCGTAGCGGTAACGCTATAGCGAAAATCGCCGCTGCGGTTTTGCACCTTCAGCGCGTACATGATGTCGCGGGTATTGGGGATCACGTAGCCCAGATCGGGAGTAAAATCGCCCCACCACTGCAGGTCGTCCAGCGACGAGTCCTGGCGCAGGCTGAGCATGATCTCGGTGTTGTTATCGGTTTTATAGCCGCCATAGAGGCGGTTAAGGCCGCCCTCCACGCCGCCCCAGCTGTGATCCGGCACCCAGGCATTGCCCTGGCTATCGGCCTGCACCGTCCAGGCTTCGCCGTAAATCAGCCCGAACCAGTGGCCGTTTTTTACCTCCAGCCCGCCCTCGATATAGGTGCCGTCGCTGTATTTATGTTTATCCTCGCCTTCTAAATCCATGTAGCCGCCGACCCCTAACTCGCCGTAAAAGCGGTAAGAGGTGGTGGTTAATTCCGGCGTTTTGGTATCGTCGTGCTCCGCCGGATGTACGGTCTCAGAGGCTACTGCAGGGGCGCAAAAAGCCAGGGCAGCGAGTGCCCCGCATAAGTAATGGTTATTTTTCATTTTTTTAAAGGTAGTTAAGAGGTATGGGAAGCCGGAGCCGCTTCTATTTGTTGTTGTTCCTGGGTTAATCCTTTGACGTATTTGCTGTACTTCCACCACGCGAAGCCGAGGAAAATCACAATCCCGCCGACGTTATAGAAAATAATGGTCAGAATGTTGCCGCCGGTTGGGAAGGTTGAGGCGACGAAGCCGATAGCGAACATCACAATCAGCAGCGATACCACCACGATACCGGTGGTGCGCGACCCCATGCGGAAATCGCGCGGCAGGTGGTCGAGTTTACGGCGCAGGTTGAGGTAGGCCAGCATGATAAACAGCGGCGGCAGCATCGAGGCGGCGGCGGTCATGTTGATGATGGTGTTCATCAGATCCTGCACGGTATTGGATCCCAGTGTCGGGATGATCATCAGCGGAATGACGATCAGATACTGGATCCACGCCGCGCGCGCCGGTACGCCATTCTCGTTGAGCTCGACGGTTTTTTTACCAAAGATGCCGGCCGGAATTTCCGAGAAGAAGATTTTTACCGGCGTGGCGGTCCACATCAGCAGCGAGCCGAACATGGCGGTGAACGAGACGAGGCCGACGAAGCGGTTCATCAGGATTTCCGGCAGGCCAAAGTAAGCCGCCAGGCCGTGGAATACCTGTACCGAGCCGCCGGTGAATTTCAGCTCTTTGCTACTGACGAAGACGTTAATCAGCACCGAGGAGATCGAGTACAGTACGCCGATAAAGATCCCGGCGAGAATGATCACTTTGACGAAAGATTTCGAACCGCCTTTCACGTCGTTGACGTATACCGCCACCGATTCCGCGCCGCCCGCGGCCATAAAGATCCACGTGGTAATCCCGAGGAACGCCCAGTTGAAATTAGGGATCATCGCGTCGACGGTGATCGGATCCGCCGGCTGTATGCCGCCGACCAGCGCGGTACCGGCCAGCAAAATATAGGAGAGCGTCAGTAGCAGCATCAATGATGAGGTCACGGAGGTAATCGGCCCCAGCATTTTGGCGCCGTTGGTGGAAATCCAGGTGGAGAAGGCGAACAGCGCCATGCTCAGCACGGTGGTGGCGAATGGCGTCAGAATGTATTCGTAGCCGAGGAACGCGTAGGAGGCATAAGCGATGACGCGCGGCAGCAATGAGGTGAAGAAAAACAGGTTTACGAACCAGTAGGTATAGGCGGTGATAAACGCCCAACGGCCGCCGAGCGAACTCTTCACCCAGGCGTATACCCCGGCTTCGGAGTTTTTATTCAGCGACACGAACTCGGCGATAATCAGGCAGAACGGAATAAAGTAAAACAGAGTGGCAAGGAAGAACATCGGCGCCGACGCCAGCCCCAGCTCGATATTGTTGTTGATGACGTTATTGAAACTGTAAACGGCGGCGAAGGTCAGCGACAACAGGCCGAACTTGCCGATGGTATTACGTTTAGTATCAGACATAACACATCTCCACACATTGTCCTTCAGAGG
>CABUCP010000012.1 GCA_902490055.1 uncultured Klebsiella sp.
GGGTCACTTTTATTCATCTTTAAAGCGCATTCGGGCGGCGATTTTTTTACACTTGGCGCTAATAAAAATGCGCAAGGAATACATCATGGAGGCATTGAAAGCGGTGGGGACTCGGCTGCTGAACGGCTGGCAGCTGTCGAAACTCTATACCTTCGAGGTGGCGGCTCGCCATGAGTCGTTTGCGCTGGCGGCGGAAGAGCTGTCGCTGACGCCAAGCGCGGTGAGCCACCGTATCAATCAGCTGGAAGAAGAGCTGGGGATCCAGCTGTTTATGCGCTCGCACCGTAAGGTGGAGCTGACCCACGAGGGGCGGCGAGTGTTCTGGGCGCTGAAATCCTCGCTGGATAGCCTGAACCAGGAGATTCTGGATATTAAAAACCAGGAGCTCTCCGGCACCCTGACGGTCTATTCGCGCCCGTCGATAGCACAGTGTTGGCTGGTGCCGGCGCTGGGTGATTTTACCCGCCGATATCCTGCGATCTCGCTGACCGTGCTGACCGGCAACGATAACGTCAATCTGCAGCGTGCGGGTATCGATCTGGCGATCTATTTTGATGATGCGCCGTCGTCCCAGCTTAGCCACCATTTTCTGATGGATGAGGCGATCGTGCCGGTATGTACGCCGGATTACGCGCGCCAGCGCCAGCTCGCGCAGAATCCCGGTAACCTGCGCCACTGCACGCTGCTGCACGATCGGCAGGCCTGGAGTAATGATTCCGGCACCGACGAGTGGTTCAGTTGGGCACAGCAGTTCGCGATAGAATTGCCGCAATCGTCGGGCATCGGCTTCGATCGTTCCGATTTAGCGGTGATTGCGGCGATGAACCACGTTGGGGTCGCGATGGGGCGTAAGCGGCTGGTGCAGAAGCGGCTGGAGAGCGGTGAGCTCATCGCGCCGTTCGGCGACATGACGCTGAAGTGTCATCAGCATTATTACGTGACGACCCTGCCGGGCCGCCAGTGGCCGAAAATTGACGCCTTTATCGAATGGCTACGCAGCCTGACATAAGGCGTGAGCCGCTATCCGGGGAGCGCCAGCACGCTTAGACCGGTTGCTGGTGGCTGCTAAAGCGCGAGGCCAGCGGCAGCCAGCACAGCACAATCAACAGGCCCATCAGCATCATCAGCAGGCCGAGGCTGCTCTGGCCGGTTTGCGGCATCATCGCCGACAGCCAGGCCAGCACGCCGGAACCGATATTCTGCAACCCGCCGACCAGCGCCCCTGCGGTACCGGCGAGGAAGGGGAACGGCTCCATCGCGCCGCTGGTAGCCAGCGGGAACAGCATACCGGCGCCGAAGAAGAACAGCGCTGCGGGCACCAGCAGCGTCCAGACGGTCATGATGCCAAACAGACCCGGCAGCCACATCATAATCCCCGCCAGCAGACAGCAGATAACCGACTGCCACATCAGCGTCGAGAAACGTTTATTTGGGCGGCCGGCGAACCATGCGCCGAAGAACGCCGCCGGGATCGGCAGAATAAACAGGATACTAACCGCCATACTGCTCAGGCCGAGCACCGCGCCCATCAGCACGCCGGAACAGGCTTCGAACACCGCAATTCCGGCCAGTCCGCCGACCAGCATCAGCAGATAGCAGTTGAAGGCGCTGGTGCCGAACAGCGTTTTGTAGCTGGTCAGCAGCCTGGTGCGCGGCGCGCCCTGCGGGCGTGTTTCCGGCATCCACTTCGCCATGCTAAAGGTCACGCCTGCGCACAGTACCAGCAGGAAGGCATAACAGGCCCGCCAGTTCCACAGGGTATCAAGAATGCCGCCAAGTAGCGGCGCGATCAGCGGGCTGACCAGTATCCCCATATTTAACAGGCTGTTGGCATGACGGAGCTGTGCGCCTTCATACAGATCGCGCGGTAGGGTTCGCGCCATCACGCCGCCGACCCCGGTGCCCATTCCCTGCATCGCGCTGGCGGCGATTAACACCGGCAGGCTATGCGTGGTAATAGCAACCAGCGTCGCCAGCATAAAAATAGACATCCCCACAAGGATCACCGGGCGGCGACCGACGCGATCGGAAAGCGGGCCGTAAAATAGCTGCGAAATGCCGTAAGTCAGCAGATAGGCCGCCATGACGCTTTGTACCGCCCCTTCGCGGACATTCAGCGATACTGCCATGTCGGCAATAGCCGGGATATATATGGTCTGCGCCATCTGGCCAACGGCCACGAGCAGTACCAGCATCAACAACAAATTGAAGTTCTTATGCCGTTTCATGTCGATGAATACTTTGTAAGCAATGAAAAATGAAGAATATGTGACTGGCACATCCCGTAAACGATGGAGGAATCTACCACATAAAAATGACAGGACAACCACATAACGCGGATTGTTGGGGAAATTTCAGGCAGGTTTTGTAAACAGGATCGGCAACTAATGTTGCCATTTTAAGCTACGACAGCCGCAGCAGGATCGCCCCGGCGGCGATACCGCAGGCGGCAACGATGCGCAGCGCCACCACTTGCTCTTTCAGGACGATAAACGCAATCAGCGCGCCGAACAGAATCGAGGTTTCGCGCAGCGCGGCGACCACCGCCAGCGGCGCCTGGGTCATCGCCCATAGCGCCAGGCCGTAGGAGCCCATGGTGCCGATACCGCCGAGGATGCCTTTTTTCCAGTGTTGACGTAAATAGCGGCTGGCTTCCCGGCGCCGCGCCGCCATCGCCCAGCATAGCAGGCAGAAACCGTTCATAAAAAAGGTCCACAGCGTATAGCCCAGCGCCGACCCCGCCAGCCGTACGCCGGTGCCGTCCACCAGCGTGTATCCGGCAATAAAGCAGGCGTTGATTAGCGCCAGTACGATGCCTTTGCGGGAACTGAGGCGGCCGTTAAAAGCCATCGCCAGAATCGCCAGGCAGATGACGCCAATGCCCAGCCAAGCCATCGGCGACAAGCGATCGCCGAGAAATATCACGCTGATCCCCGCCACCAGCAGCGGCGCGGTGCCGCGCATCAGCGGATAGGTCTGGCTCATATCCGACACCTGGTAGGTCTTCGCTACCAGCACCGTATACACCACCTGCAATGCGCAGGACGCCGCCAGATAAGGCGCGCTGGCCAGCGTCGGCTGCGGCGCGAAGGGCAGCATTATCAGGGCGAGCAGCGAAGCCGAACCGCTTACGCTTATCGCCGCATACATTTTGTCGCCGCTGGCTTTGACGATCGCGTTCCAGCTGGCGTGCAGCAGCGCGGCGAACAGCAAAATGCAGAATACGGTGAGGGTCATCGCAGACAGATTCAGAGGTTAAGGTCTGCGGACTGTAACATGCGCCTGCACGGCCAGCCAGCGGCGGCTAGAGCGAACAGAACAGACGGTGCGTCACTCGTGGTTCATCGTATACCGGGCGAAATCCCAGACGCTCATAAAAGGGCCAGGCCTGCGCCGGGGCGTGGGTATTGAGAAAATCGAACCAGGCGCTGGAATGGGTGATGACGGAAACCAGCAGCTGCTGGCCGATCCCCTGGCGGCGGTAGCCGTCGCTAATGTAGAGATGGCGAATGCGCCCGGCCCGCGGCTGTTGGCTAAAGGGGTCGACGTTTAGCCCGCAGACCCCAACCAACTGGCCGTTGACGAAGGCGCCGAGTAATTTTTCCCCCGGGGCGATAAAGCGGTTTTTGCCGCTCTGCCAGTTTTCTGCCAGGCGGCGCAGCATATTGAAGTGCTGCTCCAGGCTTTCGGTGCGCAGAGCGACGAATCCCGGGTCATCGGGCGTCGTTGCGGCAATTAACAGCGGTGGCATGGTTTCCTCCATCAAGTCATCCCAGAACGCCCGGCGGGCGCCTGTAGAGGGGCGGTTTCCCGCCCCTCTCAGGTGCGACTTGAACCTGAATCAGCGGAACTGTTTCAGGACTGCATCAAGTAGTTGCAACACAGCAACCATGAGTTTCAGGATTAAAATAATAATATCCATTCCGCCCATACGCGCGTCTCCTGTGGTTAAGGAGCACAATAAGCTGACGTACCTTTCCGCTGCCTGTTGCCAGCTTATCCCTGTTTTCACAGGGGCGTGCAGCGATGGCCAGCGCGGTGCCGCGCAGACCGGACGCTGCACATTGTTGACGTAACACAGTGTGCTCTCTCGGGGTTAAGGCGCTGACGGCACCACCCGTTTCAGCCAGGACTTCGTTGCGCCGGTAAAGCATGCGGCCCCCGAATGGCACAATGTGAACATCTTCAGTATAGATAAATACTGTATGGATGAACAGTATTTTATGGACAAATTCTTCTCGTTATTCCATACTCTATTTCAGAGAAAAAACGGCCTTAAATTGCGCGTTCTGCTGCGATCGCGTATACTTTTGTCGTTGACGTAATACAGTGTGCTTGCGGTTACCACCCGTAAAAACACCGATCAAAACCTCGCTGCGGCGGGGTTTTTTGTTTTCTGCCGCTCGTGCCGTGAATTGTGATCTTTGACGCAATTTTCGCTGGTTGAAAATAATTCCATTGTGTAATGCGAAAACCTGTGTTTGTATAAATTCAGTTAATTTTTCAACACAACAGGTCCCTAATGAACGCTGCCATGATGACTTCGACCCTACTACAAACCGCGCCTGCCGCGGTGGTCGTCGTGTCTGTGGTGGTCGTCGTCGGCAATGCGCCGTAGGGTCCGGAACAACACGAATTCCAAACCCCGCCGGCGCAAACCGAGCGGGGTTTTTTGTTATCACCCCCCGGTAAAGTCGGCCCAGAATAAAAGGACTGGAGCATGGCAAGTTCGGGCACAACATCAAAAACAATGCGCTTCACCGGCGCGCAGCTGGTTGTTCATTTACTGGAACGCCAGGGTATCACCACGGTCAGCGGCATTCCGGGCGGTTCCATCCTGCCTATCTACGATGCCTTAAGCCAAAGTACGCAGATCCGCCATATCCTCGCGCGCCACGAGCAGGGCGCAGGGTTTATCGCCCAGGGGATGGCGCGTACCGAAGGCAAACCGGCGGTTTGTATGGCCTGTAGCGGCCCGGGCGCCACTAACCTGATTACCGCGATTGCCGACGCTCGCCTGGATTCTATTCCACTGGTCTGCATTACCGGCCAGGTTCCGGCCTCGATGATCGGCACCGATGCTTTCCAGGAAGTCGACACCTACGGCATCTCTATCCCCATCACTAAGCATAACTACCTGGTTCGCGATATCGCCGAGCTGCCGCAGGTGATTAGCGACGCTTTCCGTATTGCCCAGTCCGGGCGTCCGGGGCCGGTGTGGATAGATATTCCTAAGGATGTACAGTCGGCGACCATTGAACTGGAAACCCTGCCGGAGCCGGGCGGGCGCGCCGCAGCGCCGGAATTTGCCGCAGAACGCGTCCGTGAAGCGGCGGCGATGATCAACGCCGCGCAGCGTCCGGTGTTGTATCTGGGCGGCGGGGTGATTAATGCGCCGCAGGAGATCCGCGAACTGGCGGAAAAAGCTAACTTGCCGACCACCATGACCTTAATGGCGCTGGGTATGCTGCCAAAAGCGCATCCGCTGTCGCTGGGGATGCTGGGGATGCACGGCGCGCGCAGCACCAATTTTATTCTGCAAGAAGCTGATTTACTGATTGTTTTAGGTGCGCGTTTTGATGACCGGGCGATTGGCAAGACCGAGCAGTTCTGCCCGAACGCGAAGATTATTCACGTCGATATCGACCGCTCCGAGCTTGGCAAAATCAAGCAGCCTCACGTCGCGATTCAGGGTGATGTCGCGGAGGTCTTAACCCAACTGATCCCGCAGATTGCGGCGCAGCCGCGTGACGAATGGCGCCAGATGGTGGCTGATTTACAGCGCGAATTCCCCTGCGCCATCCCGCAGGAGAGCGACCCGTTGTCCCATTACGGCCTGATTAACGCCGTTGCCGCCTGCGTTGATGATGAAGCGATTATTACCACCGACGTTGGCCAGCACCAGATGTGGGCGGCGCAGGCTTATCCGCTCAACCGTCCACGTCAGTGGCTGACTTCCGGCGGCCTCGGCACCATGGGCTTCGGCCTGCCGGCGGCGATCGGCGCGGCGCTGGCGAATCCGCAGCGTAAGGTTATCTGCTTCTCCGGCGACGGCAGCCTGATGATGAACATTCAGGAGATGGCCACCGCCGCTGAGAATCAGCTGGATATTAAAATTATCCTGATGAACAACGAAGCGCTGGGGCTGGTACATCAGCAGCAAAGCCTGTTCTATCCGCAGGGCGTGTTTGCCGCGACCTATCCGGGGATGATTAATTTTATGCAGATTGCCGGCGGTTTTGGTCTGCAAACCTGTGATTTAAATAACGAAGCCGATCCGCAGGCGGCGCTGCAAGCGATCATCGACCGTCCGGGGCCGGCGTTGATCCACGTGCGCATCGATGCGCAGCAGAAGGTGTATCCGATGGTACCGCCGGGTGCGGCCAATACTGAGATGGTGGGGGAATAAGCCATGCAAAAACAATGTGATAACGTCATTCTTGAGCTCACCGTCCGCAACCACCCAGGCGTCATGACCCACGTCTGCGGGCTATTTGCCCGCCGCGCCTTCAACGTCGAAGGCATTCTTTGTCTGCCGATCCAGGGGAGCGAACACAGCCGCATCTGGCTGCTGGTAAACGACGATCAGCGTCTCGGCCAGATGATTAGCCAGATAGAAAAACTGGAGGACGTTACCAACGTGGCGCGCAACCAGTCCGATCCCACCATGTTTAACAAAATCGCGGTATTCTTCGAATAACGCTCAAAGCTTGAACGGCAGGGCGCTTATCGTTAAGGTAAGCGGCTTTGCCGGATGGCGCTGCGCTTATCCGGCCTACAAAGACTGTATCCGTAAGCCGGATAAGGCGTTTACGCCGCCATCCGGCGCTTTCAGGCACCAGGAAACGCCATGACCACCATCGCCCTTATTGACGATCATTTGATTGTCCGCTCCGGCTTTGCTCAGCTGTTGGGGCTGGAAGCTGATTTTCAGGTCGTCGCCGAATTTGGTAGCGGCCGCGAGGCGCTGGCGGGGCTGCCGGGGCGCGGTGTGCAGGTTTGTATCTGCGATATCTCAATGCCGGATATTTCCGGGCTGGAGCTGCTAAGCCAGCTGCCGAAGGGGATGGCGACGATCATGCTGTCGGTGCACGATAGCCCGGCGCTGGTTGAACAAGCGCTTAACGCCGGCGCGCGCGGCTTTCTGTCGAAACGCTGCAGCCCGGATGAACTTATCGCCGCGGTACGCGCCGTAGCGACCGGCGGCTGTTATCTCACGCCGGATATCGCCATCAAGCTGGCCGCCGGGCGCCAGGATCCGCTCACCAAACGCGAACGTCAGGTGGCGGAAAAGCTGGCGCAGGGGATGGCGGTGAAAGAAATTGCCGCCGAGCTTGGGCTGTCGCCGAAGACCGTCCACGTCCACCGCGCCAACCTGCTGGAAAAGCTGGGCGTCAGCAACGACGTTGAGCTGGCGCGCCGTATGTTCGACAACTGGCAATGAAAGACATGCTCTCGCGGCTGCTGACGGTCATCGGCTGCGCCTTTATCTTCTCTGCCGCCTGGTTCTGCCTGTGGAGTATCAGCCTGCATCTGGTGGAACGTCCGGACCTGGCGGTACTGCTGTTTCCCTTTGGCCTGCGGCTGGGTTTAATGCTGCAGTGCCCGCGCGGTTACTGGCCGGTACTGCTGGGCGCCGAGTGGCTGCTTATCTTTTGGCTGGCGCAGGAAGTGGCGCTGGCGCACCCGATAATATTGATGACCGGAAGCCTGCTGACACTGCTGCCGGTGGCGCTGATTTCACGCTATCGCCATCGGCGCGATTGGCTGACGCTACTGCGTCAGGGCGGGGCGCTGATCGCCGCCGCGCTGCTGCAATCGCTACCGTGGCTGACGCAAGGGAGCGAAGGGCTTACCGCGCTACTGTTGACGCTGACCGGCGGCCTGACGCTAGCGCCGATCTGCCTGGTCATCTGGCACTATCTCACCAGCACCGTCTGGCGGCCGCTGGGACCATCGCTGGTCTCGCAGCCGGTTAACTGGCGCGGCCGGCATCTTATCTGGTATTTGCTGCTGTTTACCGTCAGCCTGTGGCTACAGCTCGGGTTGCCCGCTGAACTCTCCCGCTTTACCCCTTTCTGCCTGGCGCTGCCGATTATCGCGCTCGCCTGGCACTACGGCTGGCAGGGGGCGTTGATTGCCGCCCTGATGAACGCCATCGCGCTGATTGCCAGCCAGACCTGGCACGATCACCCGGTTGATTTACTGCTTTCGCTGCTGGCGCAAAGCCTGACTGGCCTATTGCTGGGGGCGGGGATCCAGCGGCTGCGCGAGCTTAACCAGTCGCTACAGAACGAACTGGCGCGCAATCGTCGATTGGCGGAACGCTTGCTGGAAACGGAAGAGAGCGTGCGCCGCGACGTTGCGCGCGAGCTTCATGACGATATCGGCCAGACCATCACCGCTATCCGCACTCAGGCGGGGATCGTCCAGCGCCTGGCGCCGAATAACGGCAGCGTGCGTCAGAGCGGCCAACTGATTGAACAGCTCTCGCTGGGGGTGTACGACTCGGTGCGCCGCCTGCTTGGCCGCCTGCGTCCGCGTCAGCTTGACGATCTGCCGCTCGAACAGGCGGTGCGTTCGCTGATGCGTGAGATGGAGCTGGATGACCGCGGTATCGTCAGCCATCTCGAATGGCGGATTAGCGAGGCGGGGTTGAGCGAAAACCAGCGCGTGACGCTGTTCCGCGTTTGCCAGGAAGGGCTGAATAATATTGTTAAACACGCCAGCGCCAGCGCCGTCACCCTGCAAGGATGGCAGCAGGATGGGCGGCTGATGCTGGTGCTGGAGGATGACGGCTGCGGCCTGCCGCCGGGCTCGAACCTACAGGGCTTCGGCCTGACCGGCATGCGTGAACGCGTCACCGCGCTGGGCGGCACGCTGACCATCTCCTGCACGCACGGCACCCGCGTGTGCGTCAATCTACCGCTGCGTTACGCCTGAGAGGAGCGCCGATGTTTGCCTTTTTGAAAGCCCCGCCGGACGCCGCGCCGATTAGCGATAAACGTGAGCTGGACGAGCGCTATCGTTACTGGCGTCGCCATATCCTGCTTACCATCTGGCTTGGCTATGCGCTGTTTTATTTCACCCGCAAAAGCTTTAATGCCGCGGTTCCCGAGATCCTCGCCAGTAACGTGCTGACCCGCAGCGATATCGGCCTGCTGGCCACGCTGTTCTACATCACCTACGGGTTGTCGAAATTTTTTTCCGGTATCGTCAGCGACCGCTCCGACGCCCGCTATTTTATGGGGCTGGGGCTGATTGCCACCGGGGTGGTGAATATTCTGTTCGGTTTTTCCACTTCGCTGTGGGCCTTCGCACTGTTGTGGGCGCTGAACGCCTTCTTCCAGGGCTGGGGCTCGCCGGTCTGCGCCCGGCTGCTGACGGCCTGGTATTCGCGAACCGAGCGCGGCGGCTGGTGGGCGCTGTGGAATACGGCGCATAACGTCGGCGGCGCGCTGATCCCAATGGTCGTGGGCGCGGCGGCGCTGCATTACGGCTGGCGAATGGGGATGACCATTGCCGGCAGCCTGGCGATCCTCGCCGGGCTGTATTTGTGCTGGCGGTTGCGCGACCGCCCACAGGCGGTGGGATTACCCGCCGTGGGCGACTGGCGGCACGATGCGCTGGAAATCGCCCAGCAGCAGGAAGGCGCAGGGCTGACGCGCAAAGAGATCCTTACCCGCTACGTACTGGCGAATCCCTATATCTGGCTGTTGTCGTTGTGCTATGTGCTGGTATACGTGGTGCGGGCGGCGATTAACGACTGGGGCAATCTGTATATGTCGGAGACGCTCGGCGTCGATCTGGTGACGGCGAATTCGGCGGTCACCATGTTCGAACTGGGCGGTTTTATCGGCGCGCTGGTGGCGGGTTGGGGGTCGGATAAGCTGTTTAACGGCAACCGTGGGCCGATGAATCTGATCTTCGCCGCCGGAATTTTGCTGTCAGTTGGCGGCCTGTGGCTGATGCCATTCGCCAGCTATGTGATGCAGGCGGCCTGCTTCTTCACCACCGGTTTCTTCGTGTTCGGCCCACAGATGTTGATCGGCATGGCGGCGGCAGAGTGTTCGCATAAAGCAGCCGCCGGGGCGGCGACCGGTTTTGTCGGCCTGTTCGCTTATCTTGGCGCTTCGCTCTCCGGCTGGCCGCTGGCGCAGGTGATGGATAGCTGGCACTGGACCGGTTTCTTCGTGGTGATCGCTATCGCCGCCGGTATTTCCGCGCTGCTGCTGCTGCCGTTTTTAAACGCGCAGGCACCGCGTACCGCCAACGAAGCGTGATGTAGCTCACCCTTTGGCCCCGAATGAGGCAAAACTAAGAAATTTTCCCGGTTTCACCTGGACGACGTCTCAGGCCAGACGGCGCGCTGATTTTTACAATGCCTGGTTATTACTCAGGCATAAAAAATCAGCTCAGGAGATACCCATGCTGGCCTTTCTGAACCAGGTACGTAAGCCGACCCTGGATCTGCCGCTCGATGTGCGGCGCAAAATGTGGTTCAAACCCTTCATGCAGTCCTATCTGGTGGTTTTCATCGGCTACCTGACCATGTACCTGATCCGCAAGAACTTTAACATCGCGCAGAACGACATGATCTCGACCTACGGGCTGAGCATGACGCAACTGGGGATGATTGGCCTGGGCTTCTCGATCACCTACGGCGTGGGTAAGACTCTGGTCTCCTATTATGCCGACGGTAAAAATACTAAGCAGTTCCTGCCGTTTATGTTGATTCTCTCCGCCATCTGTATGCTGGGCTTTAGCGCCAGCATGGGCGCGGGTTCAACCAGTCTATTCCTGATGATCGCCTTCTACGCCCTGAGCGGCTTTTTCCAGAGTACCGGCGGTTCGTGCAGCTACTCGACTATCACCAAGTGGACGCCGCGCCGCAAACGCGGCACCTTCCTTGGGTTCTGGAATATTTCTCATAACCTCGGCGGCGCAGGCGCGGCGGGCGTAGCGCTGCTTGGCGCCAACTACCTGTTCGATGGTCACGTCATCGGTATGTTTATCTTCCCGTCGATTATCGCGCTGATTGTGGGCTTTATCGGCCTGCGGTTTGGTAGCGACTCTCCGGAAGCCTATGGACTCGGCACGGCGGAGGAGCTGTTTGGCGAAGCGATCAGCGAAGAGGACAAAGAAACCGAAGAGAACGCGATGACCAAATGGCAAATCTTTGTCGAGTACGTGCTGAAAAACAAAGTGATTTGGCTGCTGTGCTTCTCCAACATTTTCCTCTACGTGGTACGTATCGGCATCGATCAGTGGTCCACCGTCTATGCCTTCCAGGAGCTGAAGCTGTCTAAAGAGGTGGCGATTCAGGGCTTTACTCTGTTTGAAGTCGGCGCACTAGTTGGCACGCTGCTGTGGGGCTGGCTGTCGGATCTGGCCAATGGCCGCCGCGCGCTGGTAGCCTGCGTCGCGTTGGCGCTGATTATCGCCACCCTCGGGGTTTATCAACACGCCAGCAACCAGTATGTCTATCTGGCCTCACTGTTTGCGCTGGGCTTCCTGGTGTTTGGTCCGCAGCTGCTGATCGGCGTTGCCGCCGTCGGCTTTGTGCCGAAAAAGGCGATTGGCGCCGCTGATGGGATCAAGGGCACTTTCGCCTATTTGATTGGCGATAGCTTTGCCAAACTGGGCCTCGGGATGATCGCCGACGGTACGCCGGTCTTCGGCCTGACCGGCTGGGCCGGAACCTTTGCGGCGCTGGATGCCGCCGCCATCGGCTGTATCTGCCTGATGGCCATCGTGGCTATCTTCGAAGAACGTAAAATTCGCCGCGAGAAAAAGAAACCGATTTTGCAGACTGCCTGAGTCATCAGGTAATGGGTAACCTTGCCCGGCCATTGCGCCGGGCTTTTTTTATCGTTCCTGCTGGCTGGTTTGCAGCAGCAGTTCCCGCAGCCACTGTTGCGCCGGATCGCGATGATTGCGTTCGTGCCAGGCCATGCTTTTGGTAAAGCCGGGGATCGCCAGCGGCGGGACAGCGATTTTCATGCCGCTGGCCATTTTCGCCAACCTGCGCGGTACTACGGCGATCATTTCGCTCACCGCCAGCACTTCCGGCAACACCAGAAAACTGCTGACCGACAATCCTACTCGCCGGGTCCGGCCAAGCGCCGCCAGCGCGTCGTCGGTCACGCCGCGAAAGCTATCGCCCTGCCATGAAACCAACACATGTTCCAGCGCACAGAAGCGGTCGAGCGTCAGCGGTTGGTTGGCCTGCGGATGGTCTTCGCGCAGCAGGCAGACATACTCTTCCTGATACAGCGCCCGGCTGTGCAGCTCAGGCGGCGTATCGTGGGGCGTCAACAGCGCAATATCCACTTCTCCGCGTTCGGTCTGCGCCAGCAGCGTGGCCGGCGATTCGGGAATAATGCGCACGCGGATACCCGGCGCCAGCGGCTTCAATGCGGCAATAAACGGCACGATCACCGCTTTCAGCGCGTAGTCGGTGGCGGCAATGGTCCAGGTGAAATCAGCCTCCAGGGGATCGAAAACGACCGGTTGCAGCAGGGCTTCGGCATCGGTCAGTAGTTGCTTTAGCGGAGCCGCCAGCGCCTGGGCGCGCAGCGTCGGCACCATGCCGTGCGGGGCGCGGATAAACAGCGGGTCATTGAAGGCGTCGCGCAGGCGGGTGAGCATGCCGCTGACCGCCGGCTGGGTGAGCGCCAGCCGTGCCGCCGCCCGGGTGACGCTGCGTTCATCGAGCAGCGCATCCAGCGTTTTCAGCAGGTTGAGATCGAGGTTTCTGATATCAGATTTCATGATAGCCATCCGCAAACGCGATAAGTCACATTATGGTACGTCCGGCAGTCGACAGCAGGCAAATTCCCATTATGATAGTGAGGCTGCGATTGGATGAGAGGATGCATGATCTGGATAGGACTGGCCACCCTGGTAGTGGTATTTGTTGTGGGATTTCGGGTGCTTACCTCTGATTCACGCCGCGCGATTCGCCGCCTGAGCGAACGCCTTGGTATTACTCCCGTCCCGCTGGAATCGATGATCGATCAGTTGGGAAAAACCGCCGGTAATGAGTATTTACGTTACCTTGAGCGGCCGAATGAAGCGCATTTGCAGAACGCCGCGCAGGTCCTGCTGATCTGGCAGGCGTCTATCGTTGATGCCAGCGAAAAGAACCTGCATTACTGGTATCGCCTGATGCAAAAAGCGCGTTTAGCGGCGCCGATTACCGATGCGCAAATTCGCCTCGCGCAAGGGTTTCTGCGCGAACTGGATCCGGATGTGAGCGATTTGCATAATCTGCAGCAGCGCTATAACGCGCTATTCCTGCCGGAAGACGGCGTGCACTGGTTGCACTGATATCACTGCTGCTTATGAGCATTATCAAGGATGGTGATTCGATTTATATCACTCTCCGGCGCATGATTAACCTCGTTAAAACAATCGTTCACGAGGTTAATCATGAAACAGTCTCTACAGCAAAGCGCGATCGTCTGGCCGGAAGCGTATCTGCCGGGCACCACCGACAATTTTGCTTCCAATGAAATTATCGTCAGCGGCCTGACGGCGGCCGAAATTTGGGCACAGCTCGATGACACCACGCTGTGGCCGGGCTATTACAGCAACGTTGCCGATATCCATTTCCATGACGGCAGCGGCCCGACCCTCAGCGCCAACGCCCGTTTCCGCTTCAGCACCTTCGGCTTCCCGATTGAGGCGCAGATTACCGAATATGTTCCTCCCGTTGCCGGACAGGCGGCGCGCGTAGCCTGGCACGGCTGGGCGGAAGGGGATGCAACGACGCGTCTTGATGTGATCCACGCGTGGCTGTTTGAAGATTTGCCCGGCGGGCGCGTGCGTATCCTCACCCAGGAGTCGCAAAAAGGCGTTCCGGCGCAGGAGCTGGCGCGTACCTTGCCCAATCCGATGATTAACGGTCACCAGGAGTGGATCTGCGGGCTGGTGAAATCGGCTCGCGGCGAGTAAATCCGAGTGCCGGATGGCGGCTGCGCCTTATCCGGCCTACGGTTTCCGCACTCGTCACTTGTAGGCCGGATAAGCGTAAGCGCCATCCGGCAGAATGACGACGGCTGTATTCTCAGGCTACCCTTTTGTATCATGCCGTGAAAAGCGATGAGAGTTGTGAAAACGTTAAATACGTCACATACAAAATGTTACACTGCGCAGCTTTCCGCCATTCTTCTCTGCAGGTAACTCATGAGTCATTCAAATGAAGCCAAACCCCATGCAAGCGATCTCGCGCGGCCAAACTGGTCGGCGGTTTTCGCGGTTGCGTTCTGTGTCGCCTGCCTGATTACCGTTGAGTTTCTGCCGGTTAGCCTACTCACGCCGATGGCGCTGGATTTAGGCATCTCTGAAGGGATGGCCGGGCAGTCGGTGACGACGACGGCATTCGTCGCGATGTTCTCCAGCCTGTTTATCACTACGGTTATCGGCAAAACCGATCGCCGCTACGTCGTTATTCTGTTTTCGCTGCTGCTGACCCTTTCCTGTCTGCTGGTCTCGTTTGCCAATAGTTTTACCTTGCTGCTGTTGGGGCGCGCCTGTCTGGGCCTGGCGCTCGGCGGCTTCTGGGCGATGTCGGCATCGCTGACCATGCGTCTGGTACCGATGCGCGTGGTGCCGAAGGCGCTGTCGATTATCTTCGGCGCGGTATCGATAGCGTTAGTGATTGCCGCCCCGTTGGGCAGTTTTCTTGGCGGGATTATCGGCTGGCGCAACGTCTTTAACGGCGCGGCGGTGATGGGCGTGCTGTGTACAATCTGGGTGCTGAAAGCGCTGCCGTCGCTGCCCGGCGAATCGGCTTCTCAGCAGCAAAATATGTTTGGCCTGCTGAAGCGTCCGGGGGTGATGGCGGGGATGTGCGCCATTTTTATGGCCTTTGCCGGACAGTTCGCCTTCTTTACCTATATTCGCCCGATCTTCATGACGCTCGCCGGGTTTGATGTCGACGGACTGACGCTTGTGCTGCTCAGCTTTGGCATCGCCAGCTTTATCGGCACGTCGCTCTCAGCGGTGGTGCTGAAGCGCTCGGTCAAAGCGGCGTTGGCGATTTCACCGCTGGTGCTGACCGCTAGCGCGGCGGCGTTGGTGCTGTGGGGCGAAAGCAAAGTTGTCGCCTCGACGGTGGCGATTATCTGGGGCTTTGCCTTCGCGCTGATCCCGGTGGGATGGTCAACGTGGATCACCCGTTCGCTCTCCGATCAGGCGGAAAAAGCCGGGTCAATTCAGGTGGCGGTGATCCAGCTTGCCAACACCTGCGGCGCAGCGGTCGGCGGTATCGCGCTCGACCATCTCGGCCTGCTGTCGCCGCTGGTGTTGTCAGGGGTGTTAATGCTATTTACCGGCCTGTTAGTGGCCACCAAAGTTAAGGTTAATTAACGAACCTAAGGCCGCTCGCCTTTTGCCAACCGGGCGTTGATGTCGGCAATCACGTCCGGCAGGTCGGCCAGCGTATCAACGACATAATGCGCCCCCGCGGCAGATAGCTTACTGGCCGCAATCTCGCGGCGGGTGGCAATCTCAGCCGCCG
Source organism: uncultured Klebsiella sp. (assembly GCA_902490055.1). Classification (GTDB taxonomy): domain Bacteria; phylum Pseudomonadota; class Gammaproteobacteria; order Enterobacterales; family Enterobacteriaceae; genus Klebsiella. Next base: position 15,527 of record CABUCP010000012.1, read on the forward strand.
ACATCGCCTGATACTCCTCCCAGGTGGCGCCAAACTCATTACCGGAAACCGCCAGCCCGACGGTCCACATGCCGGCATTTAGCCCCTCGCTAATGCCCGGTACGGCGTCGTCTACCTTCACGCAGTGCGCGACTGCATCGATACCCAGCGTAATGACGTTTTGCAGCGCCATCCACGGCCCCGGACGCCCGCCGGCGGCGAGGTCATCGGTGGCGACCCAGTGGTCCGGCGCGTATCCCTGAACGGCGGCGGCCGGCACTAGTTTTTCCATCACCGGACGCGGATAACCCGAACAGGAGCCGATCTTCAGGCCCTCGGCGCGCAGCGCAGCGATGGTGTCGACAACGCCGGCAATCGGTGCGGAAAAATCGACAACCTTAGCGATTTGCAGTGGCATAAACGCGGCGTAGATCGCATCAATATCTGCAGCAGTCATCGCGCGGCCGAATTTGGCCTGCCAGCGGCTATCGACAGACGGTAGTTTGCCCAGCGCCTCAATGTGCTGCCATTTGCCAAGTCCCATCGGCACGCGGGCCTCTTCGAGCGTGATTTCGAGATCAAAGGCTTTGCGGAACGCCTCAACGAAGATTTGCGTCGGCGCGAAGGATCCGAAGTCCACGGTAGTGCCGGCCCAGTCTAGAATCAGTGCGGTAATACGGTTCATGGCGGTTCCTTATTGTTTCCAGTACATGGCGTTGTCGATAGCCGCCAGCAGGGCGGTGATGTCGGCATCGTAGACTTCTCCGATGTTGCCGATACGGAAGCAATCGCTTTGCGACACTTTGCCCGGATAGATAACGAAGCCCTGATCTTTCAGCTTCTGGTAGAAGGTGTGAAAGCGATACTGCGGCGCATCCGGTGAATAAAAGGCGGTAATAATCGGCGAGTGCAGGCTATCGTCGAGCAGCGGCCGGAAGCCGAGTGCGCGCATTCCGGCGACCAGACGGCGCTGATTGTTGCGGTAGCGCTGATGGCGCGCGCTGACACCGCCCTCCTGCGCCAGCTCTTTCAGCGCCTGGGCAAAGGCCAGCACGGTATGGGTCGGCGAGGTGAAGCGCCACTTGCCGTGGTTATCCTCCATGCAGCGCCACTGGGCGTAGAGATCCAGCGATAGCGAGCGCGAGCGGCCTTTGCAGGTAGCCAGCTCCGCCTCGCGGGCAATCACGAAGGCAAAGCCCGGCACGCCCTGAATACATTTGTTGGCTGAGCTAATCAGATAATCAATGTTCAGCGCGGCGATATCCAACGGAATGCCGCCGAAGCTGCTCATGGCATCGACGATATAGCGTTTATCATATTGCTTCGCCAGCGCCGCAATTTCTTCGATCGGGTTGAGCATGCCGGTGGTGGTTTCGCTATGGACCATCGCGATATGGGTGATCGCCGGGTCGTCCTGTAGGATCTGCTCGATCGCCGCCGCATCAGGGCGTGCGACTTCGCCGCAATCGTAAGGGTGGTAGGCGATATCCATCAGCTGCGCCATCTCAATCATGCGTGCGCCATAGGCGCCATTGCTGACGATCAGCACTTTGCCCTGTCCGCCGATGACGCTGCCGAGTACCGCTTCGACCGCGTAGCTGCCGCTGCCCTGCAGCAGTACCGATGTATAACCGTCGGCGGGGGTTGCCAGCTGTACCAGCTGCTGGCGAATGGTCTGTACCACGCCGAGATTGTAATCATCATCCCAGGTACAGCTATCGAACAACATCGCCTCTTTCACCGTACGGGAGGTGGTTAACGGGCCGGGGGTCAGCAGCAGGTAGTTCCGTGAAGTCATTTGTTTCACCATTTGGTCTATACCAGATTTGCATTTATCATGAAGACAAAGACGGGGCAGGGTCAAAGGAAATGTGGTGCTGCAACAAAAAATTCATCTCGCCAG
>CABUCP010000013.1 GCA_902490055.1 uncultured Klebsiella sp.
CTAAGGTTTTCTGATGGCCGTTCGCAGTGGCGCGAAGTCAGTACAATGAAAAATGGAGAATTATCGATGACGAGATCGGTTCCACGTCGCCCGGAAACCCTATCCTGCCTTATTCAACTGGCGCTGGGAGGCGCGTTGTTAAGCCTGGCGTCCTTCGCCGTACAGGCTGATGAAAACAATCCCGCCCCACCGCCGTCACCCGATGTGCTGTTGGGCCCGCTATTTAATGATGTGCAAAGCGCTAAGCTATTCCCTGACCAGAAAACCTTCGCCGATGCGGTACCGAATAGCGATCCGCTGATGATCCTCGCCGACTATCGGATGCAAAAAAGTCAGGCCAGTTTTGATCTACGCCATTTCGTCGAGATCAACTTCACCCTTCCGCGCGATAACGATCAATACGTGCCGCCGAAGGGGCAAACATTGCGTCAACACATTGACGGATTATGGCCGGTGCTGACCCGCAGCACCGTTGAGGTGGAAAAGTGGGATTCGCTGCTGCCGCTGCCGAAACCCTATGTGGTGCCCGGCGGGCGTTTCCGCGAAGTCTATTACTGGGACAGCTATTTCACCATGCTGGGCCTCGCCGAAAGCGGGCACTGGGATAAAGTTGAAGACATGGTGGCTAACTTTGCCGCCGAAATCGACAGCTGGGGCCATATTCCAAACGGCAACCGCAGCTACTACCTGAGCCGCTCGCAGCCGCCGTTCTTCTCCTTTATGGTTGAACTGCTGGCCAGCCACGATGGCGATCGGGCGCTAAAAACCTGGCTACCGCAGATGGAGAAAGAATATCGCTACTGGATGGAAGGTGCCGACGCGCTGGCGCCAGGCAAGGCCAATAAACGGGTAGTGCGGCTGGAAGATGGCGCGCTGCTTAACCGCTACTGGGATGATAACGACACGCCGCGTCCGGAATCCTGGCTCGATGACGTCACTACCGCCAAAAGCAACCCTAACCGCCCGGCCACCGAAATTTATCGCGATCTGCGTTCCGCGGCGGCTTCCGGCTGGGATTTCAGCTCCCGCTGGATGGATAATCCGCAGCAGTTGAGTACCATCCGCACCACCAGCATCGTTCCTGTTGACCTCAATGCGCTGATGTTCCATATGGAAAAAACCATCGCCCTCGCCAGCAAAGCCGCCGGCGATAACGCCAAAGCCGGGCAGTACGATGCGCTGGCTAACGCCCGCCAGAAGGCATTGGAGAAATACCTGTGGAATGACAAAGAGGGCTGGTACGCCGATTACGACCTGAAAAGTCATAAAGTCCGCAATCAGCTGACCGCCGCGGCGCTGTTCCCGCTGTACGTCAAAGCGGCCTCCAGCGAACGTGCCGCGAAAGTAGCCGCCGCGGCGGAAAGCCGCTTGCTGAAGCCGGGCGGATTAACCACCACCACGGTAAACAGCGGCCAACAGTGGGATGCGCCAAACGGCTGGGCGCCGCTGCAGTGGGTCGCGGTTGAAGGGCTGCAGAACTATGGTCAGAAAAAAATGGCCATGGACGTGACCTGGCGCTTCCTCAGCAACGTACAGCACACCTACGACAGCAAGCAAAAGCTGGTCGAAAAATATGATGTTAGCTCTACAGGAACCGGCGGCGGCGGCGGTGAATACCCGCTGCAGGACGGCTTTGGCTGGACCAATGGCGTGACGTTAAAGATGCTCGACCTGGTTTGCCCGCAGGAGCAACCGTGCGATGCGCTACCGGCGACGCGTCCGGCCGCCAACGATCCGTCAGCCAGCGCTGACGCCAATAAACCGGCCGCAGTGCCGGCCGCTCAATAACTTCATCTCGCCCGGCGTCCCTGCGCCGGGCTCCTTCACGACGTTATCGACTCCGCATCATCCTTACGGGGTAATCCTCTGGCAAACCCGGCGATTTTTGATCTCACGCAATAGTGATTGCGTTATATATGTAAATATATAGCGATTTTTTAATCTCTTTGTTTCCGGATTGAAACATATGCCATGTTCCCGCCGTACCTTTCTGCAGGCGCTGAGCCTGACGCTGTGCTTACCGAACCTCAAAGGCTGGGCAAGCACAGCGGCCCCGGCATTTACTCTCGGGAGCATCCCCGCGCCCGCGACTATTCAGCGTATCGTTAGCGCCGGCGCGCCGGCTGATATGCTGCTGCTCGCCGCCGCGCCGGAAAAGCTATTAGGCTTCTCCTCTTTTGATTTTTCCCGCCTGCCGCATCCTCCGCTGGCGCAAGAGTTTGCCCATCTACGCAAACTCGGACGTCTCGCCGGGCGCGCCAGCACCCTATCGCTGGAGACGCTAGTTGCGCTTGCGCCCGATCTGATCGTCGATTGCGGCAACGCGGATGAAAACTGGATATCACAGGCCAGGCGAGTTGGCGCGCGCAGCGGCATTCCCTGGGTGTTAATCAGCGGCACGCTGGCAACGTCGGCGCAGCAGCTATTAACCATTGGCGAAATTGTCGATCGGCCGACGCGAACTCAGGTGCAAGCGGCGCTGGCGCAGCGTTTTATTAACGACGCCCTCGCCTTTTCCCATTCGGCTGGCGCCGCACATAGTTTCTACGCCGCCCGCGGCGCGAAGGGGCTGGAAACCGGGCTCGCCGGATCATTACATACCGAAGCGGCGGAACTCCTGGGGCTGACCAACGTCGCTCGCGCCGCCGGGCGCGCGGGGTTAAGTCAGGTGTCGCTGGAAAATCTGCTGCAGTGGCAGCCGGATATTATTCTAACCCAGGAGGCGACGACCTGGCGGCATATTACTCAGGATCCGCGATGGCGAGCCGTCGACGCCGTGGCGAAAGGGAAAGTCTTGCTGCTTGATGGTTTACCCTTCGGCTGGCTGGATGCCCCCCCCGGAATTAACCGCCTGGCCGGGCTGCGCCGCCTGCACGGCTGGCTGGATCCGCAAATTCAAACCACACTGCAAGCCGACCTTACTCGCTATAGCACGCTGTTCTGGCATACGCCGCTCTCCTCTCAACGCTACGCGGAGCTTATGAGACCAGCATGAAAAATCTTAGCCTGAGCTTCACGTTATTCGCGGCCCTTTTGTTCACCCTGAGCATCGCGCTGCTGACCGGTCCCTGGGATCTGACGCCCGCGCGCCTTTATGATCTGCTGTTCTCTTCCCACGCCAACGCGCGCGACAGCATCGTCTTCTGGCAAATTCGCCTGCCGAGAATTGCTGCCGCATTGCTGATCGGCGCGTCGCTCTCCGCCGCCGGGACCGCCTACCAGGGCATATTTCGTAACCCGCTGGTTTCACCCGATATCCTCGGCGTCGCCGCCGGCGCAGGTCTCGGCGCCTGCTTCGCCATCTGGAGTGGAGGCAGCGCGTGGTTTATCCAGCTTTGCGCGTTCTTCGGCGGTCTGGCGGTGGTCGGCGGCGTGATGGTTATCGCGCGCGCCGCCACCCGCCACGAGCCCGTTCTGACCCTGGTACTGGTCGGGATCGCATTAGGGACGCTATGCGGCGCGGGGATATCGCTGATTAAAATCATCGCCGATCCTTATACCCAATTGCCGACTATCACCTTCTGGCTGCTGGGCGGGCTTGCTGACATCACCACCGGCGATCTGGCTTTTGCCGCCCCGCTGATGGTTATCGGCTGCTTGCCGCTATGGCTGTTGCGCTGGCGGCTCAACGTCCTGACGCTTTCCGATGACGAAGCCCGCGCGCTGGGATTGAACGTCGCGCGCCTGCGGTTGGTTATCGTGCTGTGCGCCACGCTGGCCACCGCCAGCGCGGTGGCGATTGCCGGTATCATCGGTTGGGTTGGGCTGATTGTCCCGCACATCGGCAGGCTGCTTACCGGCAGCAACCATCAGCGGCTGCTACCGGTCGCCATGACGCTGGGAGCAATACTACTTATGCTCACCGATACCCTCGCCCGTGGCATCAGCACGACGGAAATCCCGCTCGGCATTCTGACTTCATTTATCGGCGCGCCATTCTTCCTCGCTCTGCTATTACGACGGAGTCCGCTATGACGTTACTTGCCGTTCGTCAGGCCTGCGTCGGCTACGCCCAACGCACGGTTCTGAACAATGTCGATTTTACCTTATCCGCCGGGACAATTTGCTGCCTGTTGGGGGCAAACGGTAGCGGGAAAACGACGCTAATGCGCAGTATACTTGGCCTGCTTAAGCTACACGGCGGCGAGATAACCCTCGACGGTACCGCTATCGGGAGGATGTCATCGCGCCAACGCGCCAACGCGATCGCCTGGGTTCCGCAGGCCCACGATGGCGCTTTCGCTTTTAGCGTCATCGATATGGTGCTGATGGGCCGCAGCCCGCATTTAAATACCTTTACCCAACCCGCGCCGCGCGATCGTGAGATAGCGCTGGCCCAGCTTTCATCATTTGGAATTGCTCATCTCGCCGAACGTAGCTGGTCAACCCTCAGCGGCGGCGAACGCCAACTGACATTAATCGCCCGCGCGCTGGTTCAGCAGCCGCGGTTGCTGTTACTCGATGAACCTGCTTCCAGCCTCGATTTCGGTCACCAAATCCGCCTGCTCGATGCCTTACGTCAGTTACGCCAGCGCGGCGTCACATTGCTGATGTCGACCCATCATCCTCTGCACGCGTTGGCGATTGCCGATCGGGTCATCCGCGTCGAAGCGAACGGACAGGTTAGCAGCGGCTCGCCGCAGGAACAGCTCAGCGTCAGCGCCCTTGCCGAGCTCTATGGCGTCACGCCGGCGCAGATCTACCGCCACCTTGGTCACTCTTACGTTGAAGGATAATTATGCTCATTGATGATATCGATTTTGCCGAACTCTACCGCCAGCAGCTGAAGCTTGCCGGGCGAACCGAGAAATCCCCCGCGCACTGGGATGCCCGCGCGGAAAAAATGGCCACGGACTGCGCCCGCCCCAGCGATAGCTATTTACTGCAACTGCTGGAGAAAATCGATTTAACCGACGCCGAAAGCCTGTTTGATATGGGCTGTGGACCCGGTACCGTTGCGCTGGCGCTGGCCGATAAGCTCACACAGGTGCACGGCGTCGATTACAGCGAGGGGATGCTGGCGGTGGCTCAGCGCCGCGCCGCCGCGCGTAACATCGACAACGTCCGCTGGCACCGCCGGGCGTGGGAGGCGTCGTGGGATGACCTGCCGCGCTGCGATATCGCCGTCGCTTCGCGTTCTACGCTGGTTAGCGATATGCAATCGGCGATGGAGAAGCTCAACCGTCAGGCCAGACTTCGCGTCTACACCACCCATCTGGTCAGCCCGTGGTTTATGTCGCCGGCCATCCAGCGCGCGCTGGGCCGCGAGGTGGTCGAACTGCCAAACTACATCTATGCGCTGAACGTACTGTATCAGATGGGTATTCACGCCCAGGTCGATTTTATTCGCGGCCCGAACTGCCAGCAGGACAACAGCACTTTTGCACGCTTCGAAGAGAACGTGAAGTGGACCCTTGGCGCACTTGATGATGACGATCGCGCCCGCCTTCAGCACTGGTATCGCCAGCAGGATCCGCAGCGCATCGCCCCGCCCACCCGCGACTGGGCGCTGATTTCCTGGCAATGCGGGGCCGCCTGATGATCTATTTCCCCCAGGCGCTCACCGATAGCTGGTTGATGACCCGGCGCCTTCTACAAGGTGGCTACATCAGCGGGATCGCGCCCCCGGCCGACATTCAGGTCAACCTTCAGATGGATAGCTCGCAATAAAAAAAACAAAAACAGGAATAATAATGAAAATCAGGAACAGCGTTATTTATACCGCTCTGGGTTTAGCAATCAATCAGTCCGCCTGGTCAGCGGCGGCCGAAGAGTCAATGACCGTCTGGTCAAGTCCGGTACCGGCGGCAACCACCAACATTCTCGGCCAGGAGACGATGCAGTCTCTGGATAAAAACGACGTTGCCCACGCGCTATCGGTGGTTCCCGGCGTGATCATGCAAAAAGCCGGCAGCCGCAACGAACTCCAGGTGAAAGTACGCGGTTTTGACGGCCGCCAGGTACCGGTCTTTTTTGACGGCGTGCCGATTTACGTCCCCTACGATGGCAATCTCGACCTCGGCCGTTTTCTCACCTCCGATATTGCGTCGGTCGAAGTCTCCAAAGGCTATTCCTCTTTACTACAGGGCCCCAACCAGATGGGCGGCGCGATTAACATTACCACCCCGCGGCCGAGCAAACCGCTGGAGGCCAGCATCGGCTATCGCCAGGGGTGGAGTCGCAGTAAAGATAACGCCTTCGATACCCACGCGTCGCTTGGCGCCAGTAACGATCTTGGCTATATCCAGCTCAGCGGTAGCCGCCTCAAGCAGGATTTTCTCGGTCTGCCGCATGGCGTCAACAATTCGATCGCCGGGGAAGATGGCAAAATGGCCAACTCCGCCAGCGACGATAAGCGCGGCATCATTAAACTGGGCTTCACGCCGCGCGCTAATGACGAATATGCCTTCACTTACATTAAGCAGGACGGCGAAAAACAGAATCCGCCTTATGCTGGCGCCAGCAGCCAAAAATCACGTTACTGGCAGTGGCCGGAATATGACAAGGAAAGCTACTACTATCAGGGAACAACTCATCTTGGCGACGCTTTTACCCTGAAAAGCCGCCTGTACCACGATACCTTTAAAAATACGCTGTTGATGTACAACACCCTTACCGACCTCAACAACAAAAAAGGTAACTACAGTCATTACGATGACTACAGCACCGGCGCAGGTCTACAGCTCTCGGCGGATGTTCGCGATAGCGACCAGCTTTCGCTGGCGGTAAACTGGAAAGATGATGTTCATCGCGAAAAAAGCGCAGTAAATGGTCCCTACGATCGCTATCAGGATAGGACCTGGTCGGTCGCCAGCGAATATCAATGGGCCGCCAGCGACGATCTCGATATCGTCGCCGGCATCAGCTACGACTGGCGAAATAGCCTTGAAGGCAAAAAGCACGAAAAAGACGGCAGCGTGACCCATTATGCCGACAACAGGCAAAGCGCCTTTAACTGGGAAACCATGGCTCGTTATCACTTTGCCAGCCAGGACACCCTCGCCTTGTCCTGGTACGATCGTACCCGTTTCCCGACGCTCAAAGAGCGCTACACCACCTCAAAACCGGCAAAAGATCAGGTCGCGCTGGTCAATCCGCAGTTGAAGCCGGAACGCGCCCGCGGCGTGGATCTCACCTGGAATGGCCATATTAACGACAGCTGGAGCTACGAGGTTAGCGGCTGGTACAACCGGGTCAGCGATGCGATTCTGGCGATCAATATTGATGATGATACCGTGCAGAATCAAAACAGCGGGCGTGTCGATTACAGCGGGGTTGATATAGGGATTAAAGGATCGCCACTCACGCTACTGGATGTTGGGCTGAGCTATGGCCTGATACACGCCGATGCCAAACGCCAGGAAGCAGGGAAAGTCACCGACCTGCCGAATCAGACCTTAACCGCCTGGCTGACCCTTAAGCCGATAGAACCGCTACGCCTGACGCTGTCGGAAGAGGCCCGCTCCTCCAGCTACAGCAATAGCGATGGTTCCCAGCGCGCGCCGGGTTTTGCCATTACTCATCTGCGGGCCGATTATGCGATTGGCCGCGGTTTCAGCGTCAATGCCTCGGTCAATAACCTGTTCGATACCCGCTATTACTACAGCGAAGGATTTGTAGAAGAGGGACGTAATTTTTGGGCCGGCGTCGAATATCAATTTTAAATACGGTTCCACGACGGAATCAGGGAGTCAACTATGAACGCAAATCTTTCAGTCAGGCTGAAGGCCATTTTAGGTAACCGACGTCAGGCCGATGGTACGCAACGCAAAACGACGCTTCACGGCCGCGTGCGTCTCGAAACCCACGGCCTGGAAGCGGAAAACGGTATTCAGGAGCACTTCCCGGATCCGGACTGCGCGCTGATGCATTATGCGCTGGAGCATTACGATTTCTGGCGCGAACGCTACCCGGCTCTGGGCGGTCAGGCGCTATACACAGGGCTGTTCGGCGAGAACTTTTCCACCCGCGGGATGACGGAAAACGACGTCTGTCCGGGCGACGTTTTTCGCCTCGGCAGCGCGGAAATTCAGGTCTCCTGGGGCCGAGTCGCCTGCCAGACGATGGCCGAACGATTACAAGATCCGAATGCGCCGGACATCATGCATATGCAGTCACGCAACGGCTGGTTCTATCGTGTCATCACAGCAGGGGAAACCGGCTGCGATGATACGTTTATTCTTATCGACCGCCCTGCTGAAGGCTGGCCGCTCAGCCGAGTGCAACGAATAGTGTTTAACCACCAGGGGAGTGATGAAGAGCTAGCGGCGCTGTCGGCGATGCCTTTCCTTGCCGCGCCATGGCGGGCGTTGGCCATGTTACGACTGGAAAGCCAACGCTGAGATCAAGGCCGAGGCTTGTACTATTCCTTTCGTGCAGAGAGAACCGGCCAGTATCTCCGCCATACCGTCCGGTTGCCGCACCGGACTTCGCCTTTCCACAAATGATAAACCGAACAGCACCACGCATTTGTGGGCCCGCGCAAGCGCAGCACCAACCGGCAATATCCGCGGATAAGGAATCGCTTTTGCGCCGGATGGCGGCTGCGCCTTATCCGGCCTGCCGTTAATTTTTTCACCGTGTCCGCTGAATTTATACGGCATTCGCTTGATCATGCAAAAACAAACGATAATAATTCGCATTATTTTTAACGAAAATGCGTTTCGTTTATTTTCCGCGGCGGCGTACAGGAGTACCAAACCGCGCTATTCAGGATTATGGCATGATCTCTTCTCTTTACTTCAAGCGCTCAGCGCTGGTGTGCGCGCTTGCCACCGCCTTCCCTCTAACTATACAGGCGGAAGAGACCCTGGTGGTCACCGCGCAGCCTAACGACTCCGCCAACGCGCAGACCGAAGGCTACAGCGCGAAAACCTCGACCGGGGCCAGCAAAACCGACCAGCCGCTGATTACCACCGCGCAGTCGGTTTCGGTGATTACTCGTCAGCAAATCGCCGACCAGGGGGCCAATACCGTCAGCCAGGCGCTGCAATACACGCCGGGGGTTTACTCAAGCTTTGGCGGCGGCGCCACGCGCTTCGATACGATTTCCCTGCGCGGCTACCACGGCGGCGACGTCGATAACCTGTTTCTCGACGGCATGCGCCTGATGAGCGACGGCGGCAGCCACAACGTTCTGCAAATCGACCCATGGTTTATCGAACGCGTCGATGTTATTCGCGGCCCCTCTTCCGCGCTCTACGGCCAGAGCGTGCCGGGCGGCGTAGTCAACCTGACCTCCAAACGCCCCCAGTTCACCCAGCAGGGTCACTTCCGCCTGACCGGCGGCACGCAAAATACCAAGGGCGCGGCCTTCGACTATACCGATGCCATTAACGACCAGTGGGCCTGGCGGCTGATCGGCATAACCCGCAGTAGCGACACGCAGTATGACCATACCCGCGAAGAACGCTACGCGATCTCGCCTTCCGTGTTATGGCAGCCGGATAGCGATACCTCACTGCTGCTGCGCGCCTATTTGCAAAAAGACCCCTCCGGCGGCTACCACGGCTCTCTGCCGCTGGACGGCACCCGCTACGCGCACAATGGCCGTAAGCTCTCTCCCAGCACCAACGAAGGCGATCCGGGTGATGGCTACCAGCGCCGCGAGCAGATCTACAGCTATGAATTTAACCACCAGTTCAGCGACGTCTGGTCGGCTTATTCCGCTGGTAGCTATACCCACACCAACGTCTCACTGGATCAGGTTTATCAGGTCGGTTGGGTCGGCGACAGCGACATGCTCTCCCGCGGCTACAGTGGCTCACGCGGGTCGCTGGACGCCTGGTCAACCGATAACCGTCTGCGCGCCGATTTCAATACCGGTGAATTGGCGCATACGCTGATCCTCGGCGCCGAGTATCACCGCTTCCGCAACGATTTGTGGACCGGCGCGGGCGACGCCGCGCCGCTCAATCCGTTCACCGGCTACACGCCGCAAACCGGGCATACCATCACTTATAGCAATGACAACAATCGCCGTTATTACCAGACCGGGCTGTATCTGCAGGATGAGATGGTGTGGAACCGCTGGCATATTGATATTTCCGGCCGCTACGACCGCATTGTTTCGCAACAGGTGAGCGATACTTACGCCACCTCAAACCGTCGCTCTGACGATCACATTAGCGGCCGCGCTTCGCTGCTGTATGCGCTCGACAATGGGCTCTCGCCCTATTTAAGCTACAGCCAGGCAATTACCCCGGCGATGCTGCCGGGCGCCGACGGCACGCTACTGAAACCCACTACCGCAGAACAGGTGGAAGCCGGTTTGAAATTCCAGCCGCCGGGCAGCAGCGACCTGTATAGCATCGCTATTTACGATTTGACGCAAAAGGATGTCGCGACCCGCGACCCGAATATCGCCACCGCAACCTATCTGCCTGCCGGGAAAGTCCATTCGCAGGGCGTTGAGCTGGAAGCGCATAATCAGATAACGCCGCAACTAAGTACTATTGCCTCCTATACCTGGAACCGCCTACGCTTCCAGGACACCAAAGACGGTACCGATAACAATACGCCGCAGCTGACGCCGGATCAGATGGCCTCATTCTGGGCGCATTACCAGTTGCCTGCGGGGATTAGCGTCGGCGCTGGCGTGCGTTATATCGGCAAGCAGTGGGCGGATGATGCCAATACCGAGCGGCTGCCGTCGGTCACCCTGATGGACGCCATGGTGCGCGCGGACCTTGGCGCCTGGTCGCCAACAATGAAAGGCGCATACCTGCAGGTAAACGCGAATAACATCGGCGATCGCGAGTATATTTCCGGCTGCTACGGTACCGGCAACTGTTACTGGGGAGCGGAACGCAGCGTCACGGCGACCGTGGGCTACGATTTCTGATATCAGCGGTAAATACCTCCGGGGATCTCCCGGAGGTATCAGAGAGGCAGGTATTACATCGCATCCAGCGCTTTCTGCAGTTTCCAGATATAGCGCGGCGCCTGCGGAGCCGGATGCTTTTTCGCGACATGTTCAAAGAACTCGTCGGCATCGAGATCGTTAATCTCGTCGATGGCGTCCTGGCGATTTGATGAGAAGGTACGCAGCAGCGCGCCCGCGCCGTTGGCGTACGACACAACCACCGCATAGCGCATCACCTGCGGGTCTTTAATCCCCGCCAGCGGGCCGTTTTCCAGAATGCTCAGGTAGGCCGCGCCCATCGAAATATTGCGCTCCGGGTTTTTTAGCTCGCTAACCGAAGGTTCGCCGCGCCAGCCCATGCGCCGATAAACATCGCGCCCGGAAGTTGAGGGCTTCAGCTGCATCAGCCCTACCGCGCCGGATTTACTGACCACCGACGGATTTCCACCGGACTCAATCGCGATAATCGCCGTCACCAGCTGCGGGTCCACGCCCCACGCCGCACCGGCCTTTTCGCTAATCGGCATCCACTGCATTGCCCGTTTCACCGGCACCTCGGGGTTCCACGGCGGATTGGTGTAATCGTGCTTTGAGCTACAGCCGGCTAACAGTACAAATAAAACAACAAACCATCTCAATTTCACACATCTATCCTTATGGGACCTGATTCATTTCCGCTGAGCGAGCCGCGCTGACCCAGCTGCGAGTTGAATTATGACGGATACAGGCTGAAGTTTGCCACCGGAGATGACATTAGGCCCTCCAGGCGGCATGATAACCCTTTCATTCTTAGCAAGGAATTGCCATGTCTCAGTTTTATCTGGTTGCCCCTTCCGGTTACTGCATCAATCAACAGGCGGCGGCCCGCGGCGTGACCCGTCTGCAGGAGGCCGGTCATCAGGTGCTGAATCAACAGGCGATCCCTCGTCGGCAGCAACGTTTCGCCGGTAGCGAAAGCGAGCGTCTGGCCGATATTAATCAACTGACCGCCCTTAAAGGTAAAAACCGCATCGTATTAGCGGTACGCGGCGGCTACGGCGCGACCCGCCTGCTGCCGCATATCGACTGGGAACAGCTGGCCGCGCGCCAGCAGCAGGAGCCGCTGCTTATCTGCGGCCACAGCGATTTCACCGCCATCCAGATGGGGCTACTGGCTAAGGCCAACGCGATCAGCTTCAGCGGGCCGATGCTGGCTGGCAATTTCGGCGCCGACACGCTGAACGCGTTTACCGAACATCACTTTTGGCAGGCGCTTCGCGAACCAGAGTTTACCCTCGAGTGGCCGGGCGAAGGCCCTTCCTGCCGCGCCGAAGGCACGCTATGGGGCGGCAATCTGGCGATGGTGACGTCGCTCATCGGCACCCCGTGGCTGCCGCAGATCAACGGCGGCATTCTGGTACTCGAGGATATCAACGAGCATCCTTTCCGCGTTGAGCGCATGCTGCTACAGTTGCTGAATAGCGGGATCCTCGCCCGCCAGCAGGCCATCGTGCTCGGTAGCTTCACCGGCGCGCAGCCCAACGACTATGACGATGGCTACGATCTGCCGTCGGTCTACGCCTGGCTACGTAAACAACTCGCGATTCCGCTAATCACCGGCCTCGAATTCGGCCACGAACAGCGCACCGTCACCCTACCGCTCGGCGCGCGGGCGCGGTTGGTTAACACGTCTTCCGCCACAACGTTAACCCTCAGCGGCCATCCGGTGCTAACGGAATAAAAATTCCTCTCCGCGAGTATCCTGATAACTCGCGGATTGTTAAAATGGTGTAATTTTCAACTCTTCACGCTGACAAGGAGTACGTGAACATTGGACGCCGCTGCGGTCATTAGTCTGTTTATCCTGGGTTCCGTTTTAGTAACCTGCAGTATTTTATTGAGTTCCTTCTCCTCACGTCTTGGCATTCCGATTCTGGTTATCTTCCTCGCCATCGGTATGCTGGCAGGCGTTGATGGTATCGGCGGCATTCCATTTGATAACTACCCCTTCGCCTATATGGTGAGTAACCTCGCGCTGGCGGTGATCCTGCTGGACGGCGGGATGCGCACCCAGGCCAGCTCATTTCGCGTGGCGCTGTGGCCCGCGCTATCGCTGGCGACGGTTGGCGTACTGATCACCTCGGCGCTGACCGGGATGATGGCGGCATGGCTGTTCAAGCTCGATTTGATCGAAGGACTGCTGATTGGCGCGATCGTCGGCTCCACCGACGCCGCGGCGGTGTTCTCGCTGCTCGGCGGCAAAGGGCTTAACGAGCGCGTCGGCTCGACCCTTGAAATCGAATCCGGCAGCAACGATCCGATGGCAGTATTTCTCACCATCACCCTTATCGAAATGATCCAGCAGCACGAAGCCGGCCTGAGCTGGATGTTCGTGGTGCATATCATTCAACAGTTCGGTCTGGGGATCGCCATTGGCCTCGGCGGCGGCTACCTGCTGCTGCAGATGATTAATCGTATTGTCCTGCCAACCGGGCTCTATCCACTGCTGGCGTTAAGCGGCGGGATCATGATTTTTGCCGTAACAACATCGCTTAACGGCAGCGGTATCCTGGCGGTTTATCTCTGCGGCTTCCTGCTCGGCAATAAACCGATTCGCAACCGCCACGGCATTCTGCAAAACTTTGACGGCCTGGCGTGGCTGGCGCAAATCGCCATGTTCCTCGTCCTCGGCCTGCTGGTGACGCCGTCCGACCTGTGGCCGATCGCCATTCCGGCGCTACTGCTGTCAATGTGGATGATTTTCATCGCGCGTCCGCTGTCGGTATTCGCCGGCCTGCTGCCGTTCCGCGGTTTTAACCTGCGCGAGCGGGTATTTATCAGTTGGGTTGGCCTACGCGGCGCGGTGCCGATTATTCTCGCCGTCTTCCCGATGATGGCCGGGCTTGAAAACGCACGTCTGTTCTTTAACGTCGCCTTCTTCGTGGTGCTGATCTCACTGCTGCTGCAGGGAACCTCGCTATCGTGGGCGGCGAAAAAAGCCCGGGTCGTGGTTCCCCCGGTCGGCTGGCCTATCTCACGTGTTGGTCTGGATATTCATCCAGAAAACCCGTGGGAGCAGTTTGTCTATCAACTGGGTGATGACAAATGGTGCGTCGGCGCGGCATTACGCGACCTGCACATGCCGCCGGAAACGCGCATCGCGGCGCTATTCCGCGACAATGTTCTGCTGCACCCGACCGGTAGCACCCGACTGATGGATGGCGATATCCTCTGCGTTATCGGCCGCGAGCGCGACCTGCCGGCGCTGGGTAAAATGTTCAGCCAGTCACCGCCGGTGTCGCTCGACCAGCGGTTCTTCGGCGACTTTATCCTTGATGCCGAAGCCAAGTTCGCCGACGTCGCGCAAATCTATGGCCTCGACGGCGGTGAAGAGTTCCGTGAACATCAGCAGTCTCTGGGTGATGTTATTCAGCAGCTGTTGGGCGCCGCGCCGGTCGTTGGCGACCAGGTGGAATTTGCCGGTATGGTGTGGACGGTCGCGGAAAAAGAAGACGATCATGTACTGAAGGTTGGCGTGCGGGTCGCGGAAGAAGAGGCGGAGTGATCCGCCTCAGATAAAGTTACACTGTCACTACCGGCACGCGCGGCGCCAGCGCGCACATTAATTCATACCCGACGGTGCCGCTGGCCGCAGCGACATCGTCAATTTTAATTTCTTGTCCCCACAACTCGACCGGCGCGCCGATACCGGCGTGCGGACAAGGCGTGAGATCCACCGCCAGCATATCCATCGAAACACGCCCGACCGTGGTGGTACGCACGCCGTCGACCAGCACCGGAGTACCACCTGGCGCAACGCGCGGATAGCCATCGGCGTAGCCGCAGGCGACAATACCGATACGCTGCTCGCCGGAAGCCTGATACAGCCCGCCGTAGCCCACCCGCTCGCCGCTTTTCAGCGTTTGTACCGCTATGACTTCGCTACTGAGGGTCATCGCCGGCTTCAGGCCGCTATTGGCGATATCCTGCCACTGCCCCGATGGCGACGCGCCATACAGAACAATTCCCGGGCGCACCCAATCGAAGTGCGCCTCCGGATGCCATAACGTAGCCGCCGAATTCGACAGAGAACGCCGGCAATCAAGCCCTTCCGCCGCCTGTTCAATGCGGCGCATCGGCTCGACGATACCTTGTGGATCTTCCGCTTCAGCAAAGTGCGACATCAACGTCATTTCACCGACGTTGGTCAGCGATCGCAGCTGTTGCCAGACGGTATGCACGCGTTCTGGCATAAAGCCCAGCCGGTTCATGCCGCTATTCACTTTGAGATAGATATCCAGCGGCGCATGCAGCTTCGCCTGCTGTAGCGCCTTAATTTGCCAGTTGCTGTGCACGCTGGTGGTCAGGCGATATTTATCCAGCAGCGCCAGCTCATCCGCGTGGAAGAAACCCTCCAGCAGTAAAATCGGCCCTTTCCAGCCATTTTCCCGCAGCAGAATCGCCTCTTCGAGGTTAAGCAGCGCATAGCCGTCCGCGGCGCTCAGCGCCTGCCACATCCGCGCCAGGCCATGGCCGTATGCATTGGCCTTCACCACCGCCCACACGCGTGCCCCGGGGGCCGCGCGGCGCACAATCTGTAAATTCTGTCGTAAAGCCGCCAAATCAATGCTGGCTTTTACCGGACGAGACATGATGGCTCCTTAGTTATGCGCGCCGTGCAGGTGCTGGGCGCGAGCCGGGGTAAACCCCGGGCTATAGCGCGCGACGGCCAGATCGTCATACGGGATTGCCGGCGTGCGCCCGGAAATCAGGTCGCTCAGCAGTTGGCCCGAGCCGCAGGCCATCGTCCAGCCCAGCGTGCCGTGCCCGGTGTTCAACCACAGGTTTTTGTATGGCGTGCGGCCAACCACCGGCGTGCCGTCCGGCGTCATCGGCCGCAGGCCGGTCCAGAAGGTGGCCTGCTCGACGTAGCCGCCGCGCGGGAACAGATCGCGTACCACCATCTCCAGCGTCTCGCGGCGCGGCTGCAGCAATTCTTTATTAAAGCCGACGATTTCCGCCATTCCGCCCACGCGAATACGCTGATCGAAGCGGGTGATGGCGATTTTGTAGGTCTCATCAAGGATAGTCGACACCGGCGCGCCGCTCTCTTCGGCAATCGGAATGGTTAATGAGTAGCCTTTCAGCGGATAGACCGGGATGTCCACCAGCCCTTTCAGCATCGCCGTCGAGTAAGAGCCAAACGCCATCACATAGGCGTCGCCTTTGATAATTTCATTGCCGCATTTCACGCCCGCGATCTGTTCGCCTTCATACAGCAACGCATCGACGGAAGTATTAAAGCGGAAGCTAACGCCCGCCGCTTCCGCCATCGCCGCCAGGCGGGTGGTAAATAGCTGACAGTCGCCGGTTTCATCATTTGGCAGGCGCAGGCCGCCGGTCAACTTGTGGCTGACTTCCGCCAGCGCCGGTTCGACTTCCAACAGGCGGTTGGCTTCCAGCAGTTGATACGGCACGCCGGCATCTTCCAGCACGGCGATATCGCGGGTGGCGTTTTCATACTGTTTTTCGGTGCGGAACAGCTGCAGGGTACCGCCCTGGCGGCCTTCATACTGGATACCGGTCGTTTCGCGTAGCGCTTTCAGACAATCACGGCTGTACTCAGCCAGACGCACCATGCGGCCTTTGTTCTCCATATAGTGGCGGGTGTCGCAGTTGCGGAGCATCTGCCACATCCACTTCAGCTGGAACTGCGTGCCATCGAGACCGATGGCCAGCGGCGCGTGACGCTGGAACATCCATTTAATCGCTTTCAGCGGTACGCCAGGCGCCGCCCATGGCGCAGCGTAGCCGGGGGAGATCTGCCCGGCGTTGGCGGCGCTGGTCTCTTCAGCAGGCCCAGGCTGGCGGTCAATCACCGTCACCTCATGTCCCGCCTGGCTCAAATACCAGGCACTCGCTACCCCAACCACCCCACTTCCCAGTATGACGACTCGCATAGCCACTCCGTAATAGTTAAAGAACAATCATCTGATTACAAATTGATAACCCAGATGAAAATATTATTCAACATACGCTTTATTTATGGTGACTTATCTCACATCAAACACCTGCCAGCAACCTGATGCGCATCAATGACCAG
>CABUCP010000014.1 GCA_902490055.1 uncultured Klebsiella sp.
GGAATCTGTGGCACGTTTATGGGGGGGCTGGCAATGCTGGCACGTTCCCTCGGGCATCAAGTAACCGGCTCGGACGCTAACGTTTATCCGCCGATGAGCACTCTGCTGGAAAGTCAGGGAATCGACCTGATTCAGGGCTATGACGCCAGTCAGCTGGATCCGCAGCCGGATCTGGTGATCATCGGCAACGCCATGACCCGCGGTAATCCGTGCGTCGAAGCGGTGCTGGAAAATAACATTCCGTACATGTCCGGCCCGCAGTGGCTGCACGACTTCGTGCTACGCGATCGCTGGGTGCTGGCCGTCGCCGGGACTCACGGCAAAACCACTACCGCCGGGATGGCGACGTGGATCCTCGAAGCCTGCGGCTACAAACCGGGCTTCGTCATCGGCGGCGTACCGGGTAACTTTGATGTTTCCGCGCGCCTGGGCGACAGCCCGTTCTTCGTGATTGAAGCCGACGAATATGATTGCGCCTTCTTCGACAAGCGTTCCAAGTTTGTTCACTACTGCCCGCGCACGCTGATCCTCAACAACCTTGAGTTTGACCATGCGGACATCTTTGACGACCTGAAAGCGATTCAGAAACAGTTCCACCACCTGGTGCGCATCGTGCCGGGCAAAGGCAAAATTATTCTGCCGGAGAACGACATCAACCTGAAGCAGGTGATGGCGATGGGCTGCTGGAGCGAACAAGAGCTGGTAGGCGAACAGGGCCACTGGCAGGCGAAGAAACTCAACGCCGATGCTTCGCAGTGGGAAGTATTGCTTGATGGCGAAAAAGTCGGCGAAGTGAACTGGGCGCTGGTCGGCGAGCATAATATGCACAACGGGCTGATGGCGATTGCCGCGGCTCGCCACGTCGGCGTGATGCCGGCGGATGCCGCGAATGCGCTGGGCAGCTTTATCAACGCCCGTCGCCGTCTCGAACTGCGCGGCGAAGCCAACGGCGTCACCGTGTATGACGATTTTGCTCACCACCCGACGGCTATCCTCGCGACGCTGCAGGCGCTGCGTGGCAAAGTCGGCGGCACCGCGCGTATTCTGGCGGTGCTGGAGCCGCGATCCAACACCATGAAAATGGGCATCTGCAAAGACGATCTGGCGCCGTCGCTTGGCCGCGCCGATGAAGTCTTCCTGCTACAGCCGCAGCATATTCCGTGGCAGGTGGCGGAAGTGGCGGAAGCCTGCGTTCAGCCGGCGCACTGGAGCGCCGACGTTGATACGCTGGTGGACATGATCGTGAAAACCGCGCATCCGGGCGACCATATTCTGGTGATGAGCAACGGCGGTTTCGGCGGTATTCATCAGAAGCTGCTGGATAAACTGGCGCAAAAAGCGGCCGCAGCAGAGTAAGCGCGAGCGCCTCAGTTAACTGCCCTCCGCGTGAGGGCAGTTTTGTTTTTGCCACCAGGGATTGTGTGATGCTGACCTGTGAAAGAGTACTTTCTACCGACTCACCCCATTTCACCGCGCTTGACGCGCTGTACGCCCGTGCCTTTCCGTGGCACGAACAGCGTGAAAGCGACGCCAAACTTCAGGCGCTGAGCAACCCGCACTATGCGTTGGAAGCGTGGTTTGATGACGGGGTATTTATTGGCCTGAGCGGCTGCTGGCAGTTTGCCGATTATAGCTATATCGAACATCTGGCGATTGACGACACCCTGCGTTCGCGCGGCTATGGCAAACAGCTGCTGGCGCAGATCCTGACGCGCGCGCCGCTGACTATTCTGGAAATCGATCCGCTTACCAGCGAAATCGCCCATAAACGGCTGCGCTTTTATCAGTCGATGGGATTCCATGCCAATGCCTGGGCGCACCGCCATCCGACCTATCATCAAGGGATCGACGATCATGAACTGCTGGTGTTGAGCTATCCGCAGCCGATCGATGCGGCGCAGTATCAGCAGTTTGCCCGCGATTTAGGGGGCGAGGTAATGGGGTAAGCTTTGCGCTACGCTTATCGGAGCTACCCACCGGATACCGGACTGTAGATACAGTTATCGGTTTGCAACTGTTTTGGTCCGGGAAAATATGTGCTTTATGTTAATTCAGAGCACATTGCGCTCCCGATATTTCTTCTGCGTTATGGCTCTCATGGCGCAGAGATTTTCCCGGAGGCGGCGCGTTGCGCCTTGTCCGGGCTACCAAATAGTCCCACCGGGGATTTTGAGGCCATTAACAGCACGGACCGTAGGTCGGATAAGCGTAGCGCCATCCGACAAAATAACGGTAAAACGGGGGCGCCAAAGGCGCGACGCGCCGCCATCCGGGAGATGGCGGTTAGCGTAGGGAATTAGCCTTCGTTCTCGGCCAGTTCGCGCAGATACTGGAAGATCAGGCGCGCGGACTTCGGCGGCTTGTTGCCTTCTTTCTCTTTCTTGGCATTGCGGATCAGCGAACGCAGCTGCTGACGGTCGGCGTCAGGCCACAGGTTCAGGACTTCCGCGACCGCGTCATCACCGTTATCAATCAGACGATCGCGGATCTGTTCCAGCTTATGGAACAGCGCAACCTGCTGGTTGTGGCGGTTCTTCAGTTTATCCAGCGCCTGGCGAATCGGGTCGACGTCGCGGTTACGCAGCATTTTACCAATCAGCTGCAGCTGGCGGCGGCGGCCTTCTTTTTTGATACGCTGGGCGAGTTCAATGGCGTCGCGCAGGTCGGTATCGAGCGGCAGCTTATCCAGCGCGTTCTTACCGAGGTCTACCATTTCCGCGCCAAGACGCTTCAGTTCTTCCGCGTCGCGCTTAATTTCACTCTTGCTGACCCAGATAATTTCATCATCTTCATCTTCAACGTCATCACCGGGCACGTCGTCGAGCCAGTCTTCGGGCTGCTTTGTCATCTCAGGCTCCTTAAAAAAGAGGCTAATGTTACCAGTTAAGGCGCGCACTGAAAAACGGTTCTCTGTTAGACTTCAGTTAACTCCTTCTTACATTATGGCATTAGCAATGAAAGTCATCTCTCAAGTTGCACAGCAGCGTAAGACGCTGGAAGAAGCCGTTAGTACGGCACTGGAACTGGCGGCAGGTAAATCCGACGGTGCGGAAGTCTCCGTGAGCAAAACCACCGGCATCGGCGTCAGCACCCGCTACGGTGAGGTGGAGAACGTAGAATTCAATAGCGACGGCGCCCTTGGCATCACCGTCTATCATCAGAATCGTAAAGGCAGCGCTTCATCGACCGACCTGAGCCCGGACGCCATCGCCCGCACCGTGCAGGCGGCGCTGGATATCGCGCGCTATACCTCGCCGGACCCGTTTGCCGGCGTGGCGGATAAAGATCTACTGGCCTTTGACGCCCCGGATCTGGACCTGTTCCACCCGGCGGAAGTCTCGCCGGATGAAGCCATTGAACTGGCCGCCCGCGCCGAGCAGGTTGCTCTGCAGGCCGATAAGCGCATTACCAACACCGAAGGCGGCAGCTTCAACAGCCACTACGGCATTAAGGTTTTCGGTAACAGCCACGGCATGCTGCAAAGCTACTGCTCGACCCGCCATTCGCTCTCCAGCTGCGTGATCGCCGAAGAGAACGGCGATATGGAGCGTGACTACGCCTATACCATTGGCCGCGCGATGGGCGATCTGCAGTCTCCGGAATGGGTTGGCAACGAATGCGCCCGTCGCACCCTGTCGCGCCTGGCGCCGCGTAAGCTGTCGACGATGAAAGCGCCGGTTATCTTCGCTAACGAAGTGGCGACCGGGCTGTTTGGTCACCTGGTTGGGGCGATCGCTGGCGGCGCGGTATACCGCAAATCCACTTTTCTGCTCGACTCCCTCGGCAAACAGATCCTGCCGGAGTGGCTGACTATCGAAGAGCATCCGCATCTGCTGAAAGGGCTGGCGTCCACGCCGTTCGACAGCGAAGGTGTGCGCACCGAACGTCGCGACATCATCAAAGACGGCGTGCTGACCCAGTGGCTGCTGACTAACTACTCCGCGCGTAAGCTGGGTATGAAGAGCACCGGACACGCCGGCGGTATCCATAACTGGCGCATCAACGGCTGCGGCCTGAGTTTTGCAAAGATGCTTAAAGAGATGGGCACCGGGCTTGTGGTCACCGAATTGATGGGGCAGGGTGTCAGTGGCGTGACCGGCGACTACTCGCGCGGCGCCTCCGGTTTCTGGGTAGAAAACGGCGAAATTCAGTATCCGGTAAGTGAAATCACCATCGCCGGAAATCTGAAAGATATGTGGCGTAACATTGTCACCGTCGGCGACGATATCGAAACGCGTAGCAATATTCAGTGTGGTTCCGTGCTGCTGCCAGAGATGAAAATCGCCGGTCAATGACCTGTGTGCCGGGCGCGTCCTGCCGCGCCCGCTTGATATTTTCATAATAAAAAAGGAAGTGAGCAATGCGTAAAAAACTGTTAGCGATGCTGGCCGTCTCTGCTTTTGCGCTCGGTTCGGCATCAGCGTTCGCCGATCTCGGCGACGATATGGACACCCTGGCGGAAAACCTGCAGGTGGTACAAAAAACGTCAGACGCCGGCGAGCTGAAAGCGGCGCTGAATAAGATGCGTACCGCCGCGGTCGACGCGCAGAAACAGACTCCGCCGAAGCTGGAAGGCAAAGCGGCCGATAGCGCGGAAATGAAAGACTACCGCCATGGTCTGGAAACGCTGGTCGGCCAGATCGACGGCGCGCTGAAGCTGGCTGACGCCGGTAAAATCAAAGAGGCTCAGGCCGCTGCGGAGGACTTCAAAACGACCCGCAATACCTACCATAAGAAATACCGCTAATTGCCCTTTTCGGGAGGCGTCAGCCGATGCCTCCCGCCTAAAATCCTATCCGCATCACACTTTTCCCTTTTCTTGTTCCGGTCTTTGCGCTGACGTTTTCCGCTAACCCGTTGCCATTGTTGTGATATTCATCACGCCAATACGGCCATTTTTCCATTTTCCCGGTGAATATGTGGAGTCGATCACGCAGGCCGTCTCCCTTTCCACTTCGAAGTGGAAAACAACTCGCTACAAACTCCTGACCCCCGGCGCTACTTTTAATTCCAGAGACATCAGCGGGGTAACACAAGTGAATAACGGAGCGGTAATAAACGACGTAGGGGATCAGGCAGCGCAGACCGAACGCCTGGCTGACAAGATGCTGCAGCAGGTATTCGCCCTGTTAAGCCGTCACGACATCATCCCTAACGACGTTCAGGAGCAAATGCTGACTTCCCACGTGCGGGCCATGGCCCACCGGTCAATCAGCGGCGAACCGCTACCGGAAGTGGATGCCAGCCTGTTCGAAGAGATTTCAGAAGATTCAATGATGCTGGCCCGCGAAGTGGTCGCGCAGTTCGGCAACCTGCCCGATGAAGAGGCCTGGTTGCTGTCCGTCCACTTCGAAGTCGCAAAAGATAACCTGTAAGGAGCAAAACATGGAACAAATCACCGTAGTTATTGGCGACCGTCTGGGTAAAGGCCAAAAAGTCGCAGCAGGCGCAGAAAAAGCCGGCGCACGCGCAGTGGTCGTCCCTGGGGTTGCTGCAGATATGAAACTTGGCGACATGATGAAAGCGGAAAACGCCACGTTCGGCATCTCCTTCTGCGGCAGCGGCGGCGCAGGCGCCATCACCGCGCAGACCAAGTACGGCTACAAAGCAAAATACGGCATGCGTTCCGTTGAAGAGGGCGTCACCGCCATCAACGAAGGCTGCAACGTGCTGGGCTTCGGCTTTATGGATAAAGAAGAGCTGGGCGAGCGCCTGGTAGAAGCCTGGAAAAAGAAATACGGCGCATAAGTATGAAAGAGCAATTCACCACCACGGTGAGGGTTGCAGGCAAAGGCGAAAGCAAATCACGGGCCTTCGCCGATGCCCTTAACCATGTGCAGACAGCGGTGATGAAATCATCATCGCACATCCTACTGCGTATTGAGCCACAGGACGTGACGGTTGTTCATGCGCGCGAAGCGGTACGAAAAGAAGCTTTTCTGTTTATCTTTTTACGCCGTGAACGACGGACCTACAGCGTGGAGCTGGACGTCACCGTCAACGTGACCGCCATCGATCTCGATAAAGTGGATTTCGTCACGCAAACCTGATTGTTACCAAAGGGTCAGAATATGTTCCTGATAATTTTAATAAAATCGCTCATCATCGGCGGCCTGGTCGGCGTCGGCGTGGGCGCCGGAGCGGCACGCATGTTTCACGCGCCCACCACGCAGGGGATGGGGGCGTTTCGTACGTTGGGCGAGCTGAATTCCTGTGAGGGCGATCCGGCTTCCCACTTCTCCTTTGGCCTTGGCTTCTTCTTTAACGCCTGGGCTTCTTCCGTTGCAGCAGGTTCCTTCACCCAGGACGTTGACCACCGCATTATCCCGAACTGGGGCGCGGCGGCGCTGATGCTGAAAAATCGTAACGTCGGCGAAACGCTGCACGATCCGAAAAAAATGGCGATTGCCTGCGGCATCATCGGCATGATTGTCGTCGCCTTCCTTAACCTGACCGCCTCTTCCGTTCCGGAAGCGCTGCAGGTCACCGCGGTTAAAGTGCTGGTGCCAGCGGCCAACCTGCTGGTGAATACCGTGATGCCGGTGATCTTCTGGCTGGCGGCTATCGATGCCGGTAAAAAATCTGGCTTCTGGGCGACCATTTTTGGCGGCGCGGCGCAGCTGATTATGGGGAACGCCGTACCGGGTCTGGTGCTGGGCATCCTGATCGGTAAAGGCGTTGAAGAGAGCGGCTGGAACCGAGTGACCAAAGTGATGATGATTGCCATCGTCGCGCTGTTCGTCCTCAGCGGCTTCTTCCGCGGTTTCGACATGAAGATGATCGAATCCTTCCATATGACCGTGCCGAACTGGCTGGACATGATCCATAACTCACTCAGCGGCAAGTAACGGGAGCCTGATAATGGAACAGAATAAAGGTTTTTGGTATGCCGACTGGTCGTTCCCGATCTTCGTTGGCCTGCTCTCCTCCGGCGTCTTCGCCGGGACGCACATGTACTATCTGTACGGCATCGGCGCCTTCAACGAAGTGGCCTTCGTCTCGATGCTGCGCGCGGGGATTGATACCGGCGCGTACGGCGCGGTAGCGGCATTCGGCGCGAGCTTCCTGTTCGCCCGTATCATCGAAGGTTCGCTGGTGGGGATCCTGGATATCGGCGGCGCCATTCAAACCGGTATCGGCCTCGGCGTGCCGGCGCTGCTGCTCGGCGCGGGCTTTGTCTTCCCGGTGGCCAACTTCGCCGCGTCGCTGGCAACCGGCCTGATTCTCGGTCTGGCGGTCGGTTACATCATCATTCTGGCGCGTAAGTTCACCATCAACCAGAGCGATTCCACCTACGGCGCCGACGTAATGATGGGGGCCGGTAACGCTTCCGGCCGCTTCCTCGGCCCCTTGATTATCCTCAGCGCGATGACCGCGTCTATTCCAATCGGGATTGGTTCCCTGGTCGGCGCACTGCTGTTCTACATCTGGCAGAAACCGATCACCGGCGGCGCGATCCTTGGCGCGATGATCCTCGGTTCCATCTTCCCGATTGCGATTAGCTAATCGCCCGATGGCGCTGCGCTTATCAGGCCTACAGGTCAGCGCGATTTGTAGGCCGGATAAGGCGGTTATGCCGCCATCCGGCAACAGATTCACTCTTTCATCAGGAGATAGCTATGTTTGATTTACTCCTGCGCCGTGCGCGCCTCGTCGACGATACCCTGACTGATATCGCCATCCAGGACGGGAAAATCGCGGCGCTGGGCGAGATTAGCGCGCCCTCCCGCAAAACCATCGAGCTGAACGGCAACGTTTACGTCAGCGCCGGCTGGATTGACTCGCACGTTCACTGCTACCCGAATTCACCGATTTACCACGACGAGCCGGATAGCGTGGGTATCGCCACCGGCGTGACGACCGTAATTGATGCCGGCAGCACCGGCGCCGACGACGTTGACGATTTCTATCAACTGACCCGCAAAGCGGCGACGGAAGTTTATGCGCTGCTCAATATCTCCCGCGTTGGGCTGATTGCCCAGAACGAATTGGCCAATATGGCCAATATCGACGCCGACGCGGTGAAGCAGGCGGTACAGCGTTATCCTGATTTTATCGTCGGCCTGAAAGCGCGAATGAGCAGTAGCGTGGTCGGCGAAAACGGCATTACGCCGCTGGAGCGCGCTAAGGCGATTCAGCAGCAAAACGGCGACCTGCCGCTGATGGTACACATCGGCAATAACCCGCCGAATCTCGATGAAATTGCCGACCTGCTCAGCAGCGGCGACATCATCACCCACTGCTATAACGGCAAGCCGAACCGCATTCTCAATCCCGCTGGCGAACTGCGCAGCTCGATTACCCGCGCTCTGCAGCGCGGTGTGCGCCTCGACGTCGGTCACGGTACCGCCAGCTTCAGCTTTGAGGTGGCGCGCCGGGCGATTGCGATGGGCATTCTGCCGCACACCATCAGCTCTGATATTTATTGCCGCAACCGTATTGATGGCCCGGTGCGTTCGCTGGCGCTGGTGATGTCGAAATTCCTCGCCATCGGCATGACGCTGCCACAGGTCATTGACTGCGTAACCGCTAGCGCCGCCGAAGGGCTGCGACTGTCGCATAAAGGGCGGCTGGAAGCGGGCTTCGATGCCGATTTAACGCTATTTAGCCTGCAGCATCAGCCAACGCTGCTGGTGGATGCCGAGAAAGAAAGCCTGCAGGCTGACAACATTCTGGTGCCTTTGGCCGCGATCCGCGCGGGCAAGGGCTATCTGACCGAACAAGGGAGCGCGGAAAATGCCTTCAATTTTTGAGAAATATCATTTAAAACAAGTCATTAATACTTCTGGCCGCATGACGGCGCTGGGCGTCTCTACGCCGCGCCCGGAAGTGGTTGAAGCCGCGATGGCCGGCATGAACCAGTACTTTGAAATGAAAGACCTGGTGAATAAAACCGGCGAGTACATCGCCAAACTGCTGGACGTAGAAGGGGCGACCGTCGTCTCCTGCGCTTCGGCGGGTATTGCCCAGTCGGTGGCGGCGGTGCTGGTGAAAGACAGCGACTGGCTGCTGGAAAACCTGCACGTCACCCCGGTTGAGAATAACGAAATCGTGCTGCCGAAAGGGCACAACGTCAACTTTGGCGCCCCGGTTGGCACCATGGTGGCGCTGGGCGGCGGTAAGCTGGTGGAAGCGGGCTATGCCAACGAATGTTCCGCCGATCAGCTGGCGGCGGCGATCACTCCACGCACCGCGGCGATTCTGTATATCAAATCCCACCACTGCGTGCAGAAAAGCATGCTCAACGTGGCGCAGGCCGCGGAAGTCGCGCGTCAGCATGGCTTACCGCTGATTGTCGATGCGGCGGCGGAAGAAGATCTGCAGTGCTACTACCGTATGGGCGCTGACCTGGTGATTTACAGCGGCGCGAAAGCGATTGAAGGGCCGACCAGCGGGCTGGTGATTGGCAAAACCCAGTACGTTGAATGGGTTAAACGCCAGTCGATGGGAATTGGCCGCGCGATGAAAGTGGGCAAAGAGGGCATCCTCGGCCTGACCTGCGCGATTGAACACTACCTGACGGCGACCAAAGAGAGCGGCCAGCAAATGGTGGCGAAGATGACGCCGTTTATCGAACAGCTCAACACCCTCAACGGCGTGGCCGCGCGCGTGGTGTGGGATAGCGCGGGCCGCGATATCGCCCGTGCGGAAATTAAATTTGATGAAGCGGTGACCGGTGTGAATACCGGCGATCTGGTTAACGCGCTGAAGCAGGGCGAATACGCCATTTACTTCCGCGGCTATAAAGCGAATGAAGGCATTATTGAAGCCGATGTCCGCAGCGTTAACGCGCAACAGCTGGAGATTGTCTCCCGTCGCATCGCTGAAGTTCTGAACAAGGAGAAAAAAGCATGAAACTGACCCCTAATTTTTATCGTGACCGCGTGTGCCTGAACGTACTGGCGGGCAGCAAAGACAACGCCCGCGAAATCTACGACGCGGCGGAAGGTCATGTACTGGTCGGCGTGCTCTCCAAAAACTATCCGGATGTCGCCAGCGCGGTGGCCGATATGCGCGAATACGCGAAGCTGATTGATAACGCGCTCTCCGTCGGGCTGGGCGCGGGCGACCCGAATCAGTCGGCAATGGTGAGCGAAATTTCTCGCCAGGTGCAGCCGCAGCACGTTAACCAGGTCTTCACCGGCGTGGCGACCAGCCGCGCGCTGCTTGGGCAGAACGAGACCGTGGTCAACGGCCTGGTTTCGCCGACCGGCACCCCGGGAATGGTTAAGATCTCAACCGGCCCGCTGAGCAGCGGCGCGGCGGATGGGATTGTTCCGCTGGAAACCGCCATCGCGCTGTTGAAAGATATGGGCGGCAGCTCCATCAAATACTTCCCGATGGGCGGCCTGAAGCACCGCGCCGAATTCGAAGCCGTCGCCAAAGCCTGCGCCGAGCACGATTTCTGGCTGGAGCCAACCGGCGGTATCGATCTGGAAAATTACAGCGAGATCCTGAAAATCGCGCTGGATGCCGGCGTGAGCAAAATCATCCCGCATATCTACAGCTCGATTATTGATAAAGCCAGCGGCAACACCCGCCCGGCCGATGTTCGCCAACTGCTGGAGATGACCAAACAGTTAGTGAAGTAGTGCCTCACCCTCTCCCCAAAAGGGGAGAGGGAAACCTCCCCCACTGAACCATCAAGGAGTTGCTATGCCTGTCGCTCGTCACCTGCTTGTCGCTTCACTGTCCCTGCTTGCCGCCGCCGGCGCCGCCGCGCAAACCCACTACGCCTGGATTGGAACCTATAATCCGAATGGCGAAGGTCTGTATCGCTTTACCGTCGATGCCAAAACCGGCGCTCTGCGCGATAAGTCGCTGGTCAGCTCGTTGCCGAACGTCGCCCAGTTGACCGTGTCGCGCGATGGCAAAACGCTGTATGCCGCCAGTGAAGTCGAAAAAGGCGTGGTGCAGGCGTGGCGCATTGAGAAGAACGGCGAACTGACCGATCTCAACCAGGTTGCCTCCGGCGGCGCCGGGCCGGTCTATCTCTCCTTGACGCCAGACGGCAAACATCTGCTGGTGGCCAACTACGTGAGCGGCAGTACCGCTGTGCTCCCGGTGAAGGAAGATGGTAGCCTGGGAGAAGCGGTGGATGTGCATCAGGATGAAGGCCCGGCCGGGGCGGAACGCCCGGCAGCAGCCGTTGAGGGCAGCTTCGCGGTTAGCGATCACAATGGCCCGCACGCGCATATGATCGCTGCCGATCCCAGCGGGAAGTATGTCTACTCGACCGATCTGGGGCTGGATCGGATCTATCAGTACCGCCTGGATGGCGCCAGCGGCAAGCTGACGCCAAACAATCCGCCATTTATCGCCGCCTCGTCGCCGGGGGCCGGCCCGCGTCACTTCGTCTTTACGCCAAAGGGCGACGGTATGTGGCTGATTAACGAGGAAGCATCGACGCTGACTTTCTATCATCTTGATAAGCAGAGCGGCCTGCTGCGCGAAGGCAAAACCGTCTCTGCGCTGCCGAAAGAGTATAAAGGCACCAGCTTTGCCGCCGGTCTGGTCCTGAGCAATGACGGCAAGCAGCTGTACGTCGCCAACCGTCTGCATAACAGCATCGCCCACTTTAGCGTGCTGGCCGACGGCAGCCTGAGCCACCAGGAAGATATCTGGACGCGTGGGGATTACCCCCGCACGCTAACGCTGGATAATCAGGGGCAGTGGCTGTACGTCATGAACCAGCGTAGCGATAATATTACCCGTTTCAGCGTGGCGCCGAAGGATGGCAAATTAACCTTCGCCTCCGACTATACCCCGGTCGGCAGCCCCTCGCAGATGGTGATATCCGCTCAACCCTGAGCCGTAAGAACAAGGAACTGACATGCGATTTCCCAACCAACGCTTAGCGCAACTCTTCACCCTGCTGCGGAACGAAACGCTGCCGCAGGATGAGCTGGCGCAACGCCTGTCGGTTTCTACCCGTACCGTACGCGCCGATATTACCGCGCTGAATGCGCTACTGGCGCAGTATGGCGCGCAGTTTATTCTCAACCGCGGCAGCGGGTATCAGCTGAAGATCGACGATCCGTTGCGCTTCCAGACCCTGGAGGAGGCGGCGCCGAAGACACAGCACGTGCCGCGTACCGCCCAGGACCGCATCAACTTTTTGCTGGTGCGTTTCCTGACGTCGGCGTTCTCCATCAAGCTGGAAGATTTGGCGGATGAGTGGTTCGTCAGCCGCGCCACGCTGCAGAACGATATGGTGGAGGTGCGCGAGCGTTTTCAGCGCTACCAGCTCACTCTTGAAACTCGCCCGCGCCACGGGATGAAGCTGTTCGGCAGCGAGGTGTCGATTCGCGCCTGCCTCACCGATCTGCTGTGGGAACTGACCCAGCAGGGCGGGATTAATCCGCTGATTAGCGCCGAGGCGCTGGAAGCCAATGTGCCTGCGCAGCTGGAGCCGGTGCTGCAGGAGACGCTAACGCGTCACCATATTCGCCTCACCGACGTTGGCGAGCGCTTTATCTGCCTGTATGGCGCGGTCGTGGTGCGCCGGGTTAGCGAAGGTTATCCGCTGGCCGATTTCAGCGCCGAAGATGTGGCGCAAAATGTCCGCGACGCCGCGCGCGATCTGGCGGGAGAGCTGCAGCGGCTGGCCGGTAAACCCCTATCGCCCGCCGAAGAAGAGTGGCTATGCGTGCATATCGCCGCCCGCCAGGTACAGGATGTCGATCCGGAAACGATCAGCGCCGACGATGACGAAGCGCTGGTTAATTACATTCTGCGCTACATCAACAGCCAGTATAATTACAACCTGCTGGACGACGCCCAGCTGCACGCCGATCTGCTGACCCACATTAAGACCATGATCACCCGCGTGCGTTATCAGATAATGATCCCCAATCCGCTGCTCGATAACATCAAACAGCACTACCCGATGGCCTGGGATATGACCCTCGCCGCGGTATCGAGCTGGGGGAAATACACGCCTTATACCATCAGTGAAAACGAAATTGGCTTCCTGGTGCTGCATATCGGCGTCGGGCTGGAACGCCACTACAATATTGGCTATCAGCGCCAGCCTCACGTGCTGCTGGTGTGCGATACCAGCAATGCGATGGTACGGATGATCGAAGCGATCCTACAGCGTAAATATCCGCAGTTGGAGATCGCCGCCACCCTTTCCCAGCGCGAGTACGAACAGCGGGAAACGGTCGATGAGGATTTTGTCATCTCGACCGTGCGTATCAGCGAAAAAGACAAACCGGTGGTGACCATCGCGCCGTTCCCGACCGACTACCAGCTGGATCAGATAGGCAAGCTGGTGCTGGTGGACCGCACCCGCCCGTGGATGTTGAACAAGTACTTTGATGCCGCGCATTTCCGGGTGATCGATACGCCGATTGATCAGCAAACGCTGTTCGCCGAACTGTGCCAGCAGCTGCAGCAGGAAGGCTTTGTCGACGCGGAATTTCATGCATCGGTGGTTGAGCGTGAAGCGATCGTCAGCACCATGCTGGGCGATGGCATCGCGCTACCGCACGCCCTCGGCCTATTAGCGCAAAAGACGGTGGTCTATACCGTTATCGCCCCACAGGGCATCGCCTGGGGCGATGAAACTGCCCATATCATCTTCCTGCTCGCCATCAGTAAGCGCGAGTATGAAGAGGCGATGGCCATCTACGATATCTTCGTCACCTTCCTGCGCGAGCGCGCCATGAACCGTCTTGCCGCGACCCGCAGCTTCGATGAGTTTAAAACGGTGGCGATGGAGTGCGTCAGCCGGTTTTGAGAGGCTGACGGAGGGGATTAACGCAAATGATGCACGACCTGGTTGCTGCTGCCGCGCCAGATAAGCGCCGGGTCTTTTAAATCCTGTACGAACTTACCGTCGACCAGCACGTTGATCAGGTTCACCACCTGCATCTGCGCGTCATTCAGCTCATCAAGCTTGTAGCCGGTCCACACCCAGATATCTTTGCCGGGGCATTCGGCGCGCACGCGCTGAACCAGCTTAAGGATCTCCGCCACGTTCTGCGGATGCAGCGGATCGCCGCCGGAGAGCGAAATCCCCTGGCGCTTGATACGCGTATCATTGAGGTCGGCGATGATGCGGTCGGCCATCTCGAGGGTAAACGGCATGCCGGAGTTAACGCGCCAGGTGCTCTTGTTGTAGCAGCCGGGGCACTCGTGGACGCAACCGGAAACAAACAGGGTGCAGCGGGTGCCGGGGCCGTTGACGATGTCGACGGGGTAGTATTGGTGATAATTCATTGTTTCCTCTTCTCATTTGCCGCTGCAGCGTCGTTGGCTGCGCTCGCTCGCCCGGGTCACTTACTCCAGTAAGCTCCCCGGGACTTACTCGTTTGCCGCCTTGCTACAACGCCAACTGATTTGAGGAAACCTACCAGGTTGTCTGGGCTCCCTTCGATTGCCGCCTTGCTCTGACGCTAATTGCTTTGCGAAAACGGAGGAGTGCGGCCATTTCCCGGCGTTGCTGCGCTCGGCCGGGCTACGACAGTGGTAGCCCGGATAAGGCGCTATGCGCCGCTATCCGGGAAAAGCGCATTGCTCTTTAACCGATCTGCCCATTGCCCAGGTGCTTAACGCGGCGCTTCACTTCTTCCTGCTTACCGGCGTTGAACGGACGCGCGTCCGGGCTGCCGAGATAACCGCACACCCGGCGGGTCACCGATACGCGGGAGGCGTCATGGTTGCCGCATTTCGGGCAGGTAAAGCCCTTGCTGGTACACTCGAACTCGCCGGTATAACCGCACTCGTAGCATTCATCGATCGGCGTGTTGGTCCCGTAATACGGTACGTGCTGATAGCTATAATCCCACACGTCTTCCAGCGCCTTCAGGTTGTGCTGGATATTCGGGTACTCGCCATAGCAAATGAAACCGCCATTCGCCAGCGGCGGGTACGGCGCTTCAAAATCGATCTTGTCGTACGGGTTCACTTTCTTCTCGACGTCGAGGTGGAAGCTATTGGTGTAGTAGCCTTTTTCGGTCACGCCCGGCACCACGCCGAATTCGGCGGTATCGAGGCGGCAGAAGCGGTCACACAGGTTCTCGCTCGGGGTGCTGTACAGGCTGAAGCCGTAGCCGGTCTCCTCCTTCCACTGTTCAACGGCGTCGCGCAGACGCTGAACGATGGCGATGCCTTTTTCACGCAGCGCTTCGCTGTCGTACATATGCTGATTGTTGTACAACGCGTTGATGGTCTCGTGAATCCCGATGTAGCCCAGGGAAATAGACGCGCGGCCGTTCTTGAAGATTTCCGCAACGTCGTCGTCGGCTTTCAGACGCACGCCGCAGGCGCCTTCCATATACAGAATCGGCGCGACGCGGGCTTTTACCCCTTCCAGGCGGGCGATACGGGTCATCAACGCTTTACGCGCCAGCTGCAGGCGCTCGTCTAACAGCTTCCAGAAGGCGGCTTCGTCGCCTTTCGCTTCCAGCGCGATGCGCGGCAGGTTGAGACTAATAACGCCGAGGTTGTTACGCCCATCGTGCACCTGTTCGCCGTTCTCGTCTTCCCACACCCCGAGGAAGCTGCGGCAGCCCATCGGCGTTTTGAACGAACCAGTGACTTTCACCACCTGATCGTAGTTGAGGATGTCCGGATACATGCGCTTGCTGGCGCACTCTAGTGCCAGCTGTTTGATGTCGTAGTTTGCATCGCCGAACTTGTGGTTAAGACCGTCGCGAATGGCGAAGACCAGTTTCGGGAATACCGCGGTTTTGCGGTTTTTACCGAGCCCGGCGATACGGTTACGCAGAATCGACTGCTGGATCAGGCGCGATTCCCAGCTGGTGCCGAGGCCGAAGCCAAAGGTGACGAACGGCGTCTGGCCGTTGGCGGTATGCAGCGTGTTGACTTCATATTCCAGCGACTGGAACGCGTCGTAGCACTCTTTTTCAGTACGCGTACGCGCATAGCCTTCGGCATCCGGGATCTGCCACTCTTCGGCAATTTTGCGATGCTTTTTGAAGCTCTCGGTAACGAACGGCGCCAGCACTTCATCAATGCGATTAATGGTGGTGCCGCCGTAAATATGGCTGGCGACCTGGGCGATGATCTGCGCCGTGACCGCGGTGGCGGTAGAGATAGACTTCGGCGGCTCAATTTCGGCGTTACCCATTTTGAAGCCGTGGGTCAGCATGCCTTTCAGATCGATCAGCATACAGTTGAACATCGGGAAGAACGGCGAGTAGTCAAGATCGTGATAGTGGATCTCGCCGCGTTCGTGGGCCTGCACAACGTCGCGCGGCAGCAGATGCTGACGGGCATAGTGTTTGGCCACGATACCGGCCAGCAGATCGCGCTGGGTCGGGATGACTTTACTGTCTTTATTGGCGTTCTCGTTGAGCAGCGACGAGTTGGTTTGCTCGACCAGGCCGCGAATTTCCTGGTTGAGACGGCCGCGTTTTTCGCGCTCGATATCGCGGTCGTGGCGATATTCGATATAGGCGCGCGCCAGCTGTTTCCACGGGCCGGACATCAGCTGGTTTTCCACGGCGGTCTGGATATCGTTGATATCGACCTGCGCGCGGTCCTGCATTTGCTGGCTAACGACTTCTGCGACGGTGGCGCAATAGTCTGCGTCATCGACTCCCGCTGCTTTAGCTGCACGCAGAATTGCTTCTTTAATGCGCTCTGACTTGAACGGCACTTTACAGCCATCACGTTTCATCACATGCGG